>CAINCM010000065.1 GCA_903847005.1 uncultured Chloroflexota bacterium
ACGCCGTAGAGATCGCCCGCAAGCGATCCGACGTCGTTGAGATTTGCAAGGTTGTTCTTGAGAAATGCCGCGACCGGGTTCCCTTCAGCGAGCCCAGACAAGTCTGCAGCGCTTCCAACGACGAGCGAGCCCAGATATGTCAGCACGCCGAAGATGCCTCCGAGCATCCAGGAGCCTCGACGCGTCAGCATCCCGCCCATGAATGCCACAACAAATGCCGGTGGGAGCAGCACAGTCTGGACTGCCAGCTGCGTGAGATTCGAGTCGATCGTGCCGGGTTGGATGCTGATGGCAACGGTCGCCACCGTCGCAATCAACGGCACGAAGAAGGCGCGCGTGCGCAGGATTGAGGGGAGCGCGCGGAGGTCGTCCCTGAACGGGATGCGTCCAAAGGACCCACGGAAAGCGGCACGGAAGCCGATACCGGTGTTGCTTCGTGGCTGCGAGGCACTGGTCTGGACCGCCAGATCTGTAGCGGTCTCATCAACCACCGGCTGATCGCCGACGGCCGCACGCTCGCGCGCTGCGATGCGTCCGCGGCGTCGGGCCTCTGCTCGCTCGGTTGCGTGTCGTGAACTCACCGCCCCTCCTTCATGTTGCCCCTCAATCCTAGACGCTCTCACTTGCATCAGTACGACGGCGCTAAGCGTCCACCCCGATACTTCGCACGTCGATCCGCCCAGCACGAAGGGGGCGCGATGCAGAGGCCCACACTGTTCTCCATCTTGGTCGTCACGCTGTTGACGAGCCAACTTCTGTCTCCGAACGCAGTGCGCGCTCTCGAGCGCGCGCCACTCCTCCTGAGTGAGATCCTCACAGGCGGCACAACTGCCGTCGACGAGTACGTTCGCATAGAAGCGAGCGGCGCCCTGCCGATCGATCTCGATGACATTGAACTGGTGTACGTGAGTGCAAGCGGCCTCACCACCAGGCGCCTGGTGAGCCTCGCCACGGCCGGACGACTGATGCCCGGAGACTCGCTGCTCCTTGCGCACGCACTCGGTCAGTTCAGCGCGTCAGCGCGGCTCACGTGGAGCGAAGGAATCGCGAGCAGCGGCGGGGTGTTGCAGCTCCGCCGCATCGGGACGCCCCTGGAGGTCCTCGATGCGGTGGCGTGGGGGAGTGCGGCACTCACCGCCGGTGGCGAAGGGCTCCCTGTTCCCGTATCACCAGCTGGAACTCCCTACACGAGAGCGCGCTCCGCAACTGGAACGCTCATCGACAGCAACATGAATCGCGACGACTTTGCCGCCGAGGTTGCTCCGACGACCTCGCCAACCGCGTCGCCATCGCCCACGCAGCCTCCGCTGCCGACCGTGAGTCCAACACCAACCGTGAGTCCGACACCAACACCATCGAGCTCTCCGCCTCCACCGGCGCTTGCGGTCGGTGAGGCGCGCGCAACACCGATCGGATCGCAGATTCGCGTTCGTGGGGTGATCACCGCGCTTCCGGGTGAGTTAGCGGAGCCGCTACTCGCAGCTATCCACGATCCCTCGGACGGGAGCGGGATCTTCGTACTGGTGCCACCGACGGCGAGCGGTCTGATGCGCGGTCAACTGGTGGAGATGAGCGGGCTCCTCACGCTGCGACGTCAAGCGTTGACGCTGGTCACGACAGCGGCGCCCCTCCTGATCGGCAGCGCCAGTCCCCCGCTCCCATTGGCGGTGAAGCGGCCGGCGGCGGGAGCGTGGGCGTGGGAGGCGTGGGAGGGGCGACGCATCCGCGTCGACGGGACGCTCGCGGGGAGCCCATCAGCGCTCGCGGATGGGGCGGTCAGCCTCAGGCTCCGGCTCAGTTCGGGTGAGGAACTGCTCGCCGCAGCGACCAGAAGCGTGCTGCTGACCCTGCCCGCAGCGCTCCAAGAGGCGGGACAGCGCGTACGCCTCGAGGGCTTGATCCATCAGCGCGGCTCCGTCAGCGGTGGCGGGTACCGAATCTGGCTCGATCCCTTCGTTGGGCTCACTCCAGCCCCTCAGCCGCCCTCAGGTGGCGAGGGGACGGTGGTGGTTGAAGGGGATACGGCACCAATCGTGCCAGACCCACTACCCCTCGGGGCGCCGACGATTGCCGTTCCGGACGAGTCGGAGCCGGGCTGGCTTCGTGAGATTGTTACATCACTTCGAGTTCATGACGGGCGGCTGGAGCTGTGGCGTGAGGGGGTGGTGAGGCTGGTCGTGCTCCCGTCGTGCGGGGAGCGTGTTGACCACGAGGGGGCGGCTCCCTATCCTAACCCTCGGTGATTGCTCGTGGTCCCCCTCGTGGGGCCAAGGGCGCTCCGCGGTCGGCATGTTGCCGGACGCGCTCTATGCCCCGAGTGGGGTTGTAGTGGACCGCGCGGAGGATGCGCGACCCAAGGGAGGTTCTGAACATGCCTGAGGTGTATTGCGTTAAGTGCAAGGCCAAGCGTGAGGCCGTCGACACGAAGAAGGTCACGATGAAGAACGGTAAGCCAGCACTGTCCGGCGTCTGCCAGAAGTGCGGCACCAAGGTCTTCAAGATCGGTGGCTGATTTTCAGCTCGCGCTCGCGTAACCGCGATCGCATTGCGGCCCAACGGCCCTCGACCGGGAGACCGGGCGAGGGCCGTGCCGCTTCCAACGGGCGACTTATCCACAACACGAGCGAAGGGTTATCCACAAAGGTGACCTGAGCGCTGCGCCTCACCGAGAGGGCAGATGAACGGAGAGAGACCGATGCAGCCACCCGCTGATGCAACCGTGCTCGCGTTAGACCTCGGAGGGACACAGGTGCGCGCCGCGCTTGTTCGCGCAGACGGCGCGCGCCTCGGACGTGCTGCAGCACCAACGCCCGTAGCGGAGGGACCGGCGGCCATCGTGGCCGCATGCATCAGCACGCTGCAGCTCGCACGAGAGAGCGCTGAACGTGAAGATGCGGGTGCCGTGACGCGGCTGGTCGGAGTTGGGATCAGCGCGCCGGGCCCGCTGAATCCGTGGACGGGGATTGCGGTAGAGCCCGCGAACCTGGGCCCACGCTTTCCGGGTACCGATCTCGCGAGTCCGATCACTGCCGCTCTGGGACTTCCCACCTTCCTCGAGCACGACACGAAGGTTGCGATCCTTGGCGAGTGTGCGTTCGGCGCAGGCGTAGGGTTCGATGACCTCATGTATCTCACCATCAGCACGGGGATCGGCGCGGCCGCCATCAGCGGGGGGCACCTTCTCACCGGCCCGGATGACACCGCGCTCGAGCTCGGTCATGCGCCGATCACACTCGATGGCCCACGCTGCACGTGTGGGGGGATCGGTCACCTTGAGGCGCATGCTGCGGGATGGGCGGTCGCGGCGGCGGGCGCCGCAGCCGCAGCGAGCGGTGAGAGCCCCTGGCTCGCAGCATGGCAGCGGGCGCATCCCGAGGAAGAGGTGAGCGCGAAGCTCGTGGCCGAGGCGGCTGCGGCTGGGGACAGAACCGCCGACGCGATCCTGGAGCACGCGATCCTGGCGATCGGACGTGCGGTGGCCGGTTACGTGAACTCCTTCAATCCAGCGCGGATCATCATCGGAGGCTCGCTCGCTCAGGCGCACTGGTCCCGACTCTCCGAACGGATCGGCCGCGAGATCCGTGAGAATGCCTTCAGCGTCCCTGGTCGACGAGTTGGTGTCGTCCCCGCAGCGCTCGGCGGGGATGTGAGCCTCGCTGGATGTCATCCTGTCGTAACTGGGAGGCTCGGCAACGAAGCATGGGACCGAGCCGTGCTTGCGAACAGAGCGCAAGGCTAGAAAGGGAGGCGCCGTGGCGATTCGAGTGGGGATCAACGGGTTCGGTCGCATCGGGCGTCAGAGCCTCAAGGCGCTGATCCAGCGCGCACCAGGCGTCGAGGTCGTTGCGATCAATGATCTTGCCGACGCGCAGACGAACGCGCTGCTCTTCAAGCACGACTCCACGTACGGTGCGTACGCAGGGAGTGTCGCGAGCGACGGCGATGGCCTCGTGATCGATGGCAAGCGAATCAAAGTCCTCTTCGAAAAAGATCCCGCGGCGCTTCCGTGGGGCGAGCTCGGTGTCGACATTGTCATCGAATCGACGGGAGTGTTCACCGACGCAACCAAGGCTGCCGCCCATCGCACCGCCGGCGCAAAGAAGGTGGTGATCAGCGCACCGGCAAAGAGTGAGGATGTGACGATCGTCCTCGGTGTCAACGACGAAAAGTATGACCCCGCCAAGCACCACGTCATCTCCAATGCAAGCTGCACAACGAACTGCCTCGCCCCTGCGGTCAAAGTGGTGATGGACGCCTTCGGGATTCGACGCGGCCTCATGACAACCATGCACAGCTACACCAACGATCAGCGCATTCTTGATGTTGCGCACAAGGACCCTCGACGGGCTCGAGCGGCAGGTCAGAACATGATCCCAACCACTACAGGCGCCGCCACAGCGCTGTCGCTTGTGATCCCAGAGATGAAAGGGCGCTTCGACGGCTACAGTGTGCGAGTGCCCACGCCGACCGTCAGCTTGATCGACTTCACCGCCGAACTAGAGCGACCGGCGACGATTGCGCAGATCAACGATGCATTCCGTGCCGCAGAGCGAGGGCCGATGAGCGGGATCCTCGGCGTGTCAGACGAACCACTCGTCTCTTCCGATTTCCGCGGTGACTCGCGCTCGGCGATCGTCGACGCTCAGAGCACCATGGTGATGGACGGGACCTTTGCAAAGGTGGTCGCCTGGTATGACAACGAGTGGGGCTACGCGTGTCGCATTGCCGATCTCGTGCAGATGATGGTCGACCGTGGCTGAGAAGAAGGGGATCTTCTCGCGCCTCTTCAAGGCATCGGCCCCTGCCAAGCCTGCACCGAAACCCGCAACGAAGCCGGTGGCCAAACCTGCACCGAAACCCGCAGCCAAGCCCGCACCGAAGCCGGCGGCAAAGCCGGCGGCCAAACCTGCACCGAAACCCGCAC
Organism: uncultured Chloroflexota bacterium; assembly: GCA_903847005.1. Classification (GTDB taxonomy): domain Bacteria; phylum Chloroflexota; class Limnocylindria; order Limnocylindrales; family Limnocylindraceae; genus Limnocylindrus. The sequence continues at coordinate 4,925 of CAINCM010000065.1, forward strand.
TGAAGCCGGCGGCCAAGCCGGTGACCAAGCCTGCACCGAAGCCGGCGGCCAAACCTGCACCGAAACCCGCACTGAAGCCGGCGGCCAAGCCGGTGACCAAGCCTGCACCGAAGCCGGTGGCCAAGCCTGCACCGAAACCCGCGGCGAAGCCGGCGGCCAAGCCTGTGGCCAAACCTGCACCCAAGCCCGCAACGAAGCCGGCACCGAAACCCGCAGCGAAGCCGGTGGCCAAGCCGGTGGCCAAGCCCGCGGTTAGAACGGCCACGCTGGTTCCGCCGAAGCCTTCAGCAGGGAAGCCCGGAGTGAACCTCGGTGCGCCGAAGATGGCCCCGAGCCGTCCTGCGAATCGGCCACAGGTGAAGCCGGGGCCTCCGCTTCCGCCGAAGGGTGCGACGCAGGCGTCAGGGGCATCCGCCGGCGGTCCGAGTCGGCCAGCAAATCGTCAGAGTGCGAAGCCCGTGGCGAAGTCTTCGAATCTGCCCGCGGCGGCTGCAGCGGCTCCTCGTGTTGCGCCGCGCCAGCGACCGTTCAGCGGTGGGCCACGGCGTATTGCAACCAACATCTATTCCGCAACGGGGAAGCGCACGATTCGCGAACTCGATGCTCGCGAGACGCGCATCCTCCTCCGCGTCGACTTCAACGTGCCGCTCTCAGATGGGAAGGTCGTCGACGACTCGCGGATTCGGGCGGCGGTGCCGACGATCAAGGCGCTCCTCGAGGATGGCGCTTCGCTCGTCATCGCATCACATCTAGGACGACCAGACGGGAAGGTGGTTGACGGGCTGCGACTGCGCCCCGCGGCCGAGCGACTCGCGTATCACCTGCAGATGATGGTTCCAACCACCGGCGACGCACTCGGCGGCGGGACGGAGGATGCGGTGAAGCGCCTTCGCCCTGGCGAACTGCTTCTTCTCGAGAACGTGCGCTTCCATGCAGGCGAGGAGAAGAATGATCCGGCGTTCGCAGCGAAGCTCGCGTCGTATGCCGATGTGTTTGTGAACGATGCCTTCGGCGCGGCGCACCGCGCGCACGCGAGCACGGTCGGCGTGGCGGGCATCTTGCCTTCGTACGTCGGCCTTCTCATGGAAGGCGAGGTGGAGGCGCTCTCCAACCTGCTCGACAAGCCGAGCCGTCCGTTTGCCGCGATCGTGGGCGGCGGGAAGGTTTCCGGAAAGGTGGCCGTCCTCGAGGCGCTCGTCCAGAAGGTTGATCTCCTCATCCTGGGGGGCGGAGTAGCGAACACGTTCCTCGTTGCGTCTGGACGGAGCGTCGGCAAGAGCCTCTACGAGTCCAAGATGGTCGAGCATGCACGCAGGATCTTGAAGCTTGCAGCTGAGCGCGGCGTCAAGGTTCTCCTCCCTGTTGACGGTGTTGTGGCAAAAGAGGTGACACGCGGAACAGAGTTCAAGGTCGTCCCAACGGAGAAGCTTCCTGCCAGCTGGCACATGGTGGACCTTGGACCTGACTCGATCTCCGCGATGCGGGACGCGCTGGGTCCGGTGAAAACCATCCTCTGGAACGGTCCGCTCGGAGTGTTCGAGATCCCGGCATTCGGCACTGCAACGCGAGAGCTTGCGAAGCTCGCCGCAGAGAAGGCAGAGGCGGGCGCGACGGTGGTCGTGGGCGGAGGAG
>CAINCM010000066.1 GCA_903847005.1 uncultured Chloroflexota bacterium
CGCGCATCTCCTTGGCGGCGGCGCGAAGACGCTTCTCGCTCTGGCCCTTCAGCGCGTCGATCTGCTCGGCAACCGTGCGAATGTGGCGCACCGCCTCGACGATGTTTCCTGTTCCCGCCTCGCCCTTGGTGCGCATCATGGCGGCGCCCTCGTTGATGCGGCGGAGCGCCTCACCGAGGTCCTTGCAACCGCAGACGAACGGGACGCGGAACTCGTGCTTGTTGATGTGGTACCGGTCGTCTGCCGGCGTCAGCACCTCCGACTCGTCGATGTAGTCGACGTCGAGTGCCTCGAGGATCTGGGCCTCGACATGGTGTCCGATGCGAGCCTTCGCCATGACGGGGATGGAGACCGCGTCCAAGATCCCCTTGATCATGTCCGGGTCGCTCATGCGCGCCACGCCACCATCGCGACGGATATCCGACGGGACGCGCTCCAGCGCCATCACCGCGACGGCGCCCGCCTCCTCCGCGATCTTCGCCTCGGCGGGCGTCACCACATCCATGATCACGCCGCCTTTGAGCATCTGCGCGAGGCCGCGCTTCGTGGCCCACGTCGACTTGGCAACCTTCGTCTTGGCTGGTGCGCTTCGCTTTCCCATGCGCTGATTCTCGCATACCATCCGCCGTATGAGTGATGCACCTGCGCCATCGGAGGCGGACCAGGAGAGTCGGACTGACGACCTCGCCGCCGCGCGGCGCGAGATCCCACGGCCGCTCGCGGGAAGCGGCGGACTGATCAGCAGCATCAACGTCTCGCACCCGGGCGGCGTGCCGAAGCGACCGATCGATCGCACCGTCATCACGGCGAACGGGTTGATCGGTGACGGCCAGCGCACCAAGGCGCCGGTGCACGGTGGTCCGGAGAAGGCGGTCTGCCTCTTCGGCGTGGAACAGATTGCGCGCGTGAATGCAGATGGGCACCACCTCTACCCTGGTGCGATCGGCGAGAACCTCACCGTCAGCGGTCTCGACTTGGGCGGGTTGCGCGCAGGCGATCGACTGCGCATCGGATCTGCGGAGAGCGGGCCCATCATCCAGCTCAGCGAGCCGGCGGCCCCCTGCAAGAACATCGCGGGCAGCTTCGAAGATTGGCGGATCGCACGCGTCAGTCACAAGGTGCGCCCGGAAGACTCGCGCTGGTACGCACGGGTGCTGCGAGAGGGGCCGGTGGTCACCGGCGACCGCATCGAGCTGCTCGGCCCGGCTGATACGATCGGGCAATGAGTAGCGAAGTCTTGATCCTCAACCAGGACTACGAGCCGCTGAACGTCGCCTCGCTGCCGCGCGCCTTCCGACTCGTGCTCGGCGGCAAGGCAGAGATCCTCGCCGAAGGCGAACCGATTCGCAGCGCATCGCGCAGCTGGACCGCGCCGTCGGTGGTGCGGCTTCGGCATCGCGTCCGCCGTCCGCGACCGCGCGCCAAGCTGAGTCGCAAGGAGATCTTCGCGCGAGACAAGCACTCCTGCCAGTACTGCGGTCGCGCGGGCGTCGCGCTCACCATCGACCACGTTGTCCCGAAGAGTCGCGGCGGCGACTCGTGGTCGTGGGAGAACCTGGTCACCGCCTGCATGTCCTGCAACCACCGCAAGGGCGATCGTCTTCCAGAGGCGGCCGGGCTGCAACTGCGTCGTCGTCCATACGAGCCGCGCTGCGACG
>CAINCM010000067.1 GCA_903847005.1 uncultured Chloroflexota bacterium
ACGGAGGTTCGCCCCCTTGCCAAGCGTCACCTCGCTCGTGGTTGCCAGGAGTGCGCGCGCCGTGCCGCCGCCGCTCGCCTTGCTGCTGCCGATCACCTCTTCGCTGATGCTTGCACTCGCATCCGGGCCAAGCGCCACGGCGATGCGGGTGACGAGTGCCTCCCCCTGCGCCGGCGACTCCACTTTGATGACGATCGGTGCGGCAATCGTGCCCCGGTCGAGCGTGATCTGGATGCCACTGCTCCAGTACGCGGCGATCATTGCCGTCATTCGATCGCTCTCGGCGCCGGCAAGCGTTGCATCGCCCGAGAGCGGCCTGACGGTGAGGCCGGCCGCGCGCGCCTCGTCTCCGAGATGCGCGGCAACGCCGCGGGAGGAGATGCTGATCAGCGCGGCGGCTCCGTCGGGGAGCTCGCTGGCTGGGAGCTCCTGGACCTGCGCAGGCGGTGTGAGCAGCCTGGAGGCCTCGAGATCGGCGCTGCGAAGGTCAACGTAACCCGTGAAGAGGAGGTTGGACTCCGTCGGGAGCGCATGGAATGCGGCGTGAGCGCGTGCGCGAGCCTCTCCGCCTCCGAGTGCCCCCGAGAGCCTTGCGACCTCTGACTCTGTTGCCCAACCGAGTGGGAGATCGGCGAGCCCGCGACGGGCGGGCGCAGCGGCACTCACCCGAGCGCCCCCTCCATCTCCAAACGGATCAGGCGATTGAACTCGAGGGCGTACTCCATCGGGAGCTCCTTCGTGAAGACTTCGAGGAATCCCTGGACGATCAGATTCGTCGCCTCGTTCTCGGTCATGCCGCGGCTCATCAGGTAGAAGATCTGGTCATCCGACACGCGGCCGACTGTCGCCTCGTGGCTCATCGAAGTGTCATCCTCTTGGATGTCGATATACGGATAGGTTTCCGATCGGCTCCCCTCGTCGAGGATCAGCGCGTCGCAGCGCACACTCGTGGTCACGCCCGTCGCACCCGGAGCCACCTTCACGGTTCCCCGATAGGTCGAGACTCCGCCATCTTTGGAGACGGACTTCCCAACGATTCGACTCGTGGTGTTCGGCGCGAGATGGACCGCTTTCGCGCCGGTGTCCTGGTGCTGGCCCTTCGAGGCGACGGCGACGGAGACGATTTCGGCGTGCGCCTTCTCGCCGAGCAGATAGATCCCCGGGTATTTCATGGTGAGCTGGGCGCCGGTGTTCGCATCGATCCACTCCACCGTTGCGCCTGCGTGCGCATGCGCGCGCTTGGTGACGAGGTTGTAGACGTCGTTGGACCAGTTTTGGATGGTGGTGTAGCGCACCTTGGCGCCCGGGAGCGCGATGACCTCGACCACGGCAACGTGAAGCGAGTCGGTCGCCCAGTTCGGCGCCGTGCAGCCCTCGATGTAGTGGAGGCTCGCCCCCTCATCGACGACGATCAGCGTCCGCTCGAACTGCCCGGTGTTCTGTCCGTTGATGCGGAAGTAGGCCTGCAACGGGAGCGGCACATCGACGCCCTTCGGCACGTAGACAAACGAGCCACCGGACCATACCGCCGAGTTCAGCGCAGCGAACTTGTTGTCCTCGGCCGGAACCACGGTGCCGAAGTACTTCTTGAAGATCTCGGGATACTCCTTCATCCCCTGGTCGGTCCCCATGAAGACGACACCGAGCTTCTCCAGATCTTCGCGAACCGAATGATAGACCACCTCGGAGTCGTACTGCGCACCCACGCCCGAGAGGAACTTACGCTCCGCCTCTGGGATGCCGAGTCGCTCGAAGGTCTTCTTGATCTGATCCGGCACGTCGTCCCACGACTTCTCTTCTCGTTCGGATGGCTTCCGGTAGTAGACGATTTTGGAAAAATCGAGCGTGGTGAGATCGCCGCCCCAGTGCGGCATGGCGCGCGCCTCGAAGTGCTTGTAGGCGCGAAGGCGGTACTCCAGCATCCACGCCGGCTCCTCCTTGGTTTCGGAGATCTCGCGCACGGTTGCCTCGGTGAGGCCCGCCTTCGTTTCGCGCAGGTAGGTGATGTCGTCGTGGAAGGCGTACTGCTCGCGTTCGTCTTGAACGTTCGGCTTGACCACCGTCATACCGCCTCCTTTCCGCTCGCCGCGGACCCGAACACGAGATCAGGCTCGTGCAGTGGAATCCCGACCAATCGTATCAGGATTAGGCTGCGGCAGGCCGTTTTCGGCTGAGCGCGGACTTCAGCCCGTCCACCAGGCTGTAGACCACTGGAACGACCAGAAGCGTGAGCAACGTGGACGAGAGAAGGCCTCCGATCACCACCGTCCCGAGCTCTGCTGCGATGATCGAGCCTTCGCTCGGTCCCGCGGCGAGCGGGGCGAGGGCGAGGATCGTGGCAACCGCCGTCATCAGGATCGGACGGACCCGCGTCGCGCCGGCGCGGAGCAGCGCCTCCTTGGTTGCCACCCCTTCATGTCGCAGCTGTTCCACTCGATCGAGGAGCACGATGGCGTTGGTGACCACGATGCCGATGAGCATCAGGAATCCGATCAGGGCAGAGATGCCGATCGGTCGATCGGTGATCAAGAGCGCAGGGAAGGCTCCGATCACCGCGAGCGGCAGGCTGAACATGATCACGAGCGGATCGACGAGCGAGTTGAAGACGAGCACCATCGTGAGGTAGACGAGCAGGATCGCCACCGCCATGGCGGTGAAGAGGCCGCTGAAGGACTCGTTCTGCTGTTCGGTGACCCCGGCGAGACGCACGCTGACGCGATCGAGCGAACCGCCCGACTGGAGCTTCTCCACCGCGCTCTTGACTTCGGCATTCACGGCCCCGGTGTCCGCGACTGCGATCTCGCCCGAGACGTTCGCCGCGAGCGACTGGTCGATTCTCGTGATGCTCGATGCGACCGAGATCTCCTCCACGGTGGCGATGGCAGCGAGCGGAACCTTCGTCGTGTTGCCGACCTGATACGCACGCAGCGCATCGAGATCGGTCATCAGCGAGCTGTCGATCTTCATCGAGAGACTGACCTTCTCGCCGTCCGCCGAGATCTGACCGAGCGACGTGCCGACTAGGAGGTTGCGGAGCTCTCCCGCCACCTGCGCAGCGGTGAGGCCCGCACCGGCGGCACGAGACGGATCGACCGTGATCTCGACCTGGCGGCCCGCCTTCACAAGGTCGCTCTTCACGTTCGCGAGGTTGCTGTTCTTGGTGAGCGTGTCCACGAGCAGATCGGATGCCGCCTCGACATCGGCGGCGCGATCGCCCGTGATGATGATGGAGATCGCATTCGATCCCGCCGCAAAGCCGACCTCTTCCACGGTGACCGTCCAACCGTCCGCACCAACCGGCGCCAGGAGCTCGTTGAGGCGGTCTTTCGCTTCGGCCAGATCGCTTTCGGAGTCGAGCCGAACCGTCATCCGCGCCGCGTTGGGTGCGCGGCCGGTGATGGCGGCGGTGAGCGTCTGGCTCCCCGTGGCGCTCTCCCCCGGGATCGACGTCGTGACAAGCTCCACCTCTGCGTCTCGGTCGAGGAGCGTGTACGCCTGGCGACTGCGGTCGAGGACGCGCTCCGTTGCGGTGCCGAGAGGCGGGTTCACCGTGACGGTGAGGACCTTCTCGCTTCCGCTGTTGAGGAACTGCGTCGGAATCTGGGAGACGAGCGAGAACGCTCCCACAAAGAGTGCGGCAGAGATCGTCAGGGTCGCGAACTTCGTGATGCGACCGCGGAGGGCGAACCCGAGGATCGGAAGGTAGATGCGACCCCAGATCGAGACCTCCTCGCGCTCCCCCTTCACTTCGTACGGAATCTTTGCGCCATCGCCCTTCACCTTCACGAGGAAGTAGGCGAGCACCGGGATGACAGTGAGCGCGACGATGAGCGATGCGAGGAGGGCATAGGTCACGGTCAAGGCGAACGGCAGGAAGAACTGGCTGATCAGGCCACCGACCACGCCGAGTGGCAGGAAGACGGCGATCGTGGTGATCGTGGAGCTTGTGATCGCCGAGGCAACCTCGCGCGTACCGCTGAGCACCGCCTCGCCGATCGGCTCCCCCTGGCTGCGGTGCCGGTAGATGTTTTCCAACACCACGATGGAGTCGTCTACCACGCGCCCCACCGCGACGGCGAGACCGCCGAGGGTCATGATGTTGATCGTGATCCCCGTGGTGGCCATGAGGATGATGGCGGCGAGGACGCTCAACGGGATGCTCACCGCAGCGACCACGGTGGAACGCAGGTTGAGCAAGAAGACGAAGATCACCACCACGGCGAAGAACGCGCCGAGGCCGCCCTCCTTCAGGAGCGCATCGATGGACTCCAAGATGAAGATCGACGAGTCGGTGACAATGGAACGCTCAACGACCTGCGAATGCCTGGCGACGAATTCGTCGATCGCGGCGATCGAATCCTCTGCGGTCGTGACGGTGTTCGCCTCGGCCGACTTGCTGACGCTCAGCGAAAGTCCCGGTTCGCCGTTGGTCTCAGACCAGCCGGTGGTCCTGACTTCTGCAAGTGAGACGGTGGCCACCTGGCCAAGGAACACGGGGACCGGTTGTCCCGTGGAGTCCACCGAGCCGCCAACCACCAGCTGCTGCAACTGCTCGATCGACGTGAAGCGTCCGGTCGCCGAGACAGGGACCAGCGCGCCGTCCACGGAGAGCTGACCCGCGGGGAATGTGAGGTTGTTGCCCTGGATGATCCCCTGCACCTGAGAGACGCTGATGCGCGCGGCGGCGAGTTTCGCGGCGTCCATCATGATGATCGCCTGCTGTTCGCTGCCGCCGGAGAGATCCGCCGACGCAACCCCTGCAACGCCTCGGAGCGACGGAAGCAGTTCCGCCTCTGCCATTTCAGCAAGCTCCGTCAGCGAGGTGTCGCCCTTGGGCGAGAGGGTGGCGATCACCACCGCAGCAGAGTTGATGTTGAAGTTGCGAACGACTGGGGTGACTCCATTGGGAAGGTTCGCACTGTTGATCCCTGCCTCGACGAGTCGGAGGATCTCCTTGACATCGCTCCCGTACGCGAACTCCGCGCTCACGAAGCCAAGGCCGGTGGTGGAGACGGAGCGAAGCGACTCAACTCCCGGGACGGCGGCGACCGCCGCCTCGATCGGAGCCGCCACCTGCTCGGCAACATCCGCGGTTCCCGCGCCCGGATACGGTGCGATCACCGTCACGATCGGGAAGTCGATGTTCGGAAGCAGCTCCTGCTTCAGGCTTCCCCAGCTCGCAACCCCACCCCCGAAGATCGCAAGGGCGATCAGGATAGTGACGCTTCGTCGTGCAACAGCGAGCCGAGTGAGGAAGAACACAGAGACCTCCAGTCGTGTTGTGTGCGGCTGCGGGGTTCCGGCACCGTCCCCGTTAGTATTGCGGATGCCTGCCGAATGCGCAGCGGGTGAGGAGATCGATTAAGGAGCATGAACATGACGACGCGAACCGCTTCGGCAACCTGGAACGGCAGCCTGCTCGAGGGCGCGGGCAAGATCACGACGGTGGAGAGCGGGGCGTTCGGCGGACTCCCCGTCAGCTGGCCGCGCCGATCCGAGAACCATGAGGGCGTCACCTCACCAGAAGAGTTGCTCGCGGCGGCGCATGCCTCGTGCTTTGCGATGGCCCTCTCCGGTGGGCTCGCGCGCAACAACACACCTGCGGAGCGGCTGGATGTTTCGGCAACCATCACCTTCGAAAAGGTAGAGGCCGGCTGGCGCGTGACCAGATCTGCGCTCGTCCTCAGCGGCGTCGTTCCCGGTCTCGACGGGGCGAAGTTCAAAGAGCTCGCGGAGGCGGCCAAGGGCGGCTGCCCGATCTCTTCGGCGCTCGCGGGGAACGTGGCGATCTCGCTGGAGATTGCGAGCTAAGCGACCCGCACTCGCCGCAGCCTGGCGGCGCTAGCCCTGTTCGCGGACCGCACGGATCGCATCGGCGGTCCCGCGCGCGATGCGATCGATCTCTGCATCGCCGATGACAAACGGCGGGCCGATCACAAGCTGATCTCCGTCGGTGCCGTTCGCCTGTCCGGTCGCGCTGTAGAGCAGCAGGCCCTCGTCGCCACTCCCCTTCGCGGCCCCAAGCACCCGCTCGGTGACACGCGCGGCGCGAGCGTGTGGCAGCTTGCTCGCCGCGTCGGCAACAAGCTCGACGCCGATCAGGAGCCCTCGCCCGCGGATCTCGCCAACCCACGGCTCGTCGGCGAGCGCCGCCTGCAGCGCGGCGCGAAGCTGCAGACCGCGTGACGCCGACGCCTCGACAAGTCGCTCGTCGCGCAGGATCTCGAGGACGGCGCGCGCCACGGCGGCGCCAGGGATGGAGTGGCTGTAGGTGAAGCCGTGCACGAAGCCCGAGGCGATCAGCGGCGCCGCGACGCGCGCCGATGCGGCGACGAAGCCGAACGGCCAGTAGCCGCTCGTTGCCCCTTTTGCAGCGAGCAGGAGGTCGGGGTGCAGACCCCAGTGGTTGACGCCGAACCAGGTTCCCGTACGACCGAATCCTGTCATCACCTCGTCGGCAACAAGGAGCACGTTGTTGCGCGAACACCAGTCGGCAACGAGCGGCCAGTAGTCATCTGGCGGCACCGCTCCCGCAAGCGTGGCGCCGGCGATGGGCTCTGCGACAAACGCGGCAATGCGACCGGGACCGACACGACCGAGCAGCGCATCCAGCTCTGAGACCGCCTCGGCACCGCTGCCGATCGCACTCGCGCCGTCGAGCCCAGCGCGATACGGATACGCCGCCGACACGTGTTCGAATCGTCCCAGCCACGGCTCATACGGCGCGCGCAGCCCGCGTCTCCCGGAGAGGTCGAGTGCGCCCAGAGTGTTGCCGTGGTAGCTCCCCCATCGGCTGACGACCATCGTGCGCTCTGGCTCTCCCTGTGCCAACCAGTAGGCGCGCACCATCTTGAGTGCCGTCTCGGCCGCCTCTGATCCCCCTGAGACCGGGTAGAGCGACGCCCCTTCCATTGGCAGGAGCGGACCGAGCTCCTCGGCCCACATCTCGAGCGCGTCTGCGGTGAACGCGCTCCCATGCGCATAGGCGATCGCCGCCGCCTGTTCTGCCGCCGCCCTTGCAACCTCGGCGCGTCCATGTCCAATCCCGACGACGATCGCACCGCCCGCCGCGTCCAGATAGCGTCGCCCAGATGCGTCGGTGATCCACGCGCCATCGCCGCGAACGGCGCGCGGCAGCGCTGCACCACCGCGGCTGAAGATCTTCGCGCTAGACATATGCACCGCTCGGGTCGAGTTCTTCGCGAATCAGTCGCAACTCTTCGTCAGTTGGCGCTGGGGTTTCTGGAACGTCAGCAGGAACCTTGAGTTCCCAGCCGATGGTGGCCTTCACCTCGTCGAGCGTCGAGCCGGGGTGGATGCTGCGCAGCTCCATCTCGCCATCGCGGTTGAACCCGTAGACGGCAAGGTCGGTCACCACAACGGAGGGCCCGTTGCCGCCCCAGCCCTGCTCCTTGCGGATCTGCGCCGACGCTGTGGCGCCGCCAAGGTGCCCCGGCGAGGTGCGGAAGTCGAGTCGCCCCACAAAGCTTCTCGTGCTCTGTCGCATGATCACCATGATCTCCTTGGCGTTGATCGCGATCTCGCAGGCACCACCAGACCCTGGAAGTCGCGTCTTCGGCGAGGCGTAGTCGCCGATCACCGTCGTGTTCAGGTTGCCGAACCTGTCGATCTGAGCACCACCGAGGAATCCGACATCGATGCGGCCGCCCTGGAGATAGAGGCCGAAGAGATCGTGCATGGAGACCGTCGCCGTCGAGCCGGTCACAATGGTTGGGTCGCCGATGGAGAGCGGCAGGCGCGCGGGGTTTGCGCCGAAGACGCCAGCCTCGTAGACAAGCTCCATCTGCGGCGCCACGGTTCGCTTTGCGAGATTCACCGCGATGTTCGGCAGGCCCACGCCTACGAAACAGACGCGCTTCCCCTCCAACGCGCGCGCCGCCGCCACGACCATCAGTTCGTTGCGGCTGGGCGGCCTCTGCATGCTCGAGTCCGCGCTCACCGATAGTCTCCGTAGTCGACGACACCCGACGGTGCGCTCGTCGGCCTGAGGTTCTCGAAATATGCGGCGCCGAACTTGGCAACGTACGCGGCGCGATCGGGGAGGTCGTAGACCCACTCTTTCAGCCAGGCCTCGGTCGCGGCGGCATCGCGGCTGATCGTGTCCCATTCGCGATAGAAGGCGTTGTCGCGGTCGTACGCACCCTGCACATACGAGGGGTGTGCGCCGTGCGGCTCGTGCACCACCGCATCCACGATGAGCCCCGGGATGATTGTGCGGTTCGGGTCGGCGCGCACCACGCTGGCTGGGACGATCTCTTCCACCACGGCGATCACACGCTTCGCGGCAAAGGCAGCCTCCTTCTGGCAGCCGAGGAGCCCCCACATCTGCACGTTCCCCTCTGCATCGGCGCGCTGCGCGTGAATGATGGCAACGTCGGGATTCAATGGCGGCACCGCCCAAATCTTCCCGTCACCGTACGGACTCTCCACCTGCCGAATCAGCGGATTCACCGTCGGGAGATCGCTCTCTGAGTAGGAGCGGAGCGGATAGAACGGGAGCCGGTGCGCGCCGGCAACGTAGCGACCGACCATCCCGTGATGGCTGTACTCCTCGAT
>CAINCM010000068.1 GCA_903847005.1 uncultured Chloroflexota bacterium
CCTCCACGATCCTGCTCCTCATCGGTCTCTCGCCCGCAGCTGCGTCGGCCTCGGTTCACATCGCGAAAATCGGCACGGGCGCGGGCTCGGGACTTGCTCATCACCGATTCGGCAATGTCGATTGGAAGGTGGTCCGGCGGATCGCTCTCCCTGGCGCCGTCGGGGCGTTTATCGGAGCAACCATCCTCTCATCGCTCTCGACCGAATCATCACGCCCGCTCTCGAGCCTCTTCCTGTTTTCATTGGGCATCTACGTTGTCTTGCGATATCTCCGGGGTGGCCTGCGCGCGCTGCGCAAAGGGACTCCACGGCTTCGCTTCCTGATCCCACTTGGGTTGATCGGGGGATTTGTTGACGCAACGGGCGGAGGCGGCTGGGGGCCGGTTGCCACACCCGCCCTCCTTGCCGATGGAAGGCTCGAACCAAACCGGGTCATCGGCACCGTCAGCGCCAGTGAATTCGTCGTCGCTGTTGCTGCGAGCGCAGGCTTCGTATTCGGGATCGGCGTTGCCGGAGTTCGCCTCGACTACGTGGTTGCGCTGCTGATCGGAGGCTTGTTTGCGGCCCCAATTGCCGCGTACATGGTGCGCCATCTCAATCCACGCCTTCTCGGTGTCGTTGTGGGCGGCTTCATCTGCTTCACAAACGCTCGCGTGCTTCTCTCTGCCGCTGGAATCAGCGGTGACGCATTCCTGCTCGTCTACGCCGTTCTAGTCATCGCCTGGATCACGGCTGTGGTGTTCGCGGTGCGCGCGGTCCGGCTTGAGCGGCGTGCGGAAGGTTCGGGGCCGACGGATCGATCGGCCTAGCGCCCGCCCCGCGCGATCTCGCCGCCGCCGATGCGCTGGGCGATCCACACCGGGATCACGGAGACGAGGACGAGGAGCAGCGCGACCACGTTCACGACGGGGAGCTGATACGAGCGCTGCAGCTCGCTGAACACCCACACCGGAAGTGTGCGCGCACCGGGCCCCGCGGCGAAGAGGGTGACAATGACCTCGTCGAACGAGAGTGCGAAGGCGAGCAGGCCGCCGGAGAGGAGGGCGGTGCGCATCCCCGGCAGGGTGATGCGACGGAAGGTCATCCACGAGTCGGCGCCAAGGTCTGCCGACGCCTCCTCCGGGCTGCGCGGCAGACGACGGAGTCTCGCCACCACGTTGTTGTAGGCAACCACGACGCAGAACGTGGCGTGGGCGATCACGATGGTGTGGAGTCCAAGATCGATCCCGAAGAGCTTGAAGCTGCTCTGCAGCGCGATCCCTGTCACCACGCCCGGGAGCGCGATCGGGAGGACGAAGAGGAAGGAGATCGCGTTCTTGCCGAAGAACTCGTAGCGCTGCATCGCGAGCGACGCGAGCGTGCCCAGCACGAGCGCAAGCAGGGTCGAGACCGTCGCCACGGTGAGCGAGTTTGCCAGCGCATCTCGGATGGCCGGACTCCCCGCCGCCTCGCCGAACCAGTCCAGCGTGAACCCGCTCGGCGGCCAGCCGCCGAGCGGACTGGCATTGAACGCGTAGACGGCAAGGATCACCAGCGGAAGGTAGATGAACACCACCACCGCGCCGGTGAACGCGCGCAGCAGGGCCCGAACGAGCGGCGACTCAACCATGCGCGCCTCTTTCTTGCATCAGAGGGACTCGAACGCGCCCAAGCGACGCGCAAAGAGGAGGTAGCCGATCATGACCAGGATCGGGACAAACGAGAACGCAGCGGCCACCGGGAAGCTGCCGAGTGCAGAGTTGTCGTAGATGACGTTGCCGATGAACTTCGCGTCCGAGACAAGGTCGGGGACGATGTAGTCGCCGATGCTCAACGAGAAAGTGAAGATGGAGCCGGCCGCGAGCGCAGGGATCAGCTGCGGGAAGATGACGCGTCGGAAGGTGATCCATCCGCGGCCTCCTAGGTCGGCGGATGCCTCGAGCAACGAGTTCGGGATGCGCTCGAGCCCTGCGTAGACCGGGAGGATCATGTACGGCAGCCACAGATAGGTGAGGACGAGCCACGAGTTGCCGATCTCGGTCAGTCCGGGCGCTTCCAGGCCGAGCGGCGAGATCGCCCAGCCGAGCAAGCCGTTGGTTTGCAGGATGGTTCGCCAGGCGTAGATCTTGACCAGATACGAAGCCCAGAGCGGCATGGTCACCGCGATCAAGAGCAGCGCGCGCTTCCGCGGCGAGGCGATTCGGGCCATGTAGTAGGCCACCGGAAGTGCGATGAGCGCTGCGGTGATCGTCACAAGGAGCGCGATGCCGATGGTCCGTGCGGCGATCGTCACGTAG
>CAINCM010000069.1 GCA_903847005.1 uncultured Chloroflexota bacterium
CTCCTCCCGACCATTCGCAGTCGCTGCGCAACCATTCGCCTCGGACTGCCAGAGACCGCGGCCGCAAGCGAACTGATCGCCACACGACTCGGACTCGATGCGGCGACCGCAACGCGCCTTCTGCGGATGTCGGGCGGACGTCCGGGTCCGCTGATCGACGCAGAAGCGAGCGGCGACGCGGCACGTGCGCATGCTGCGCTGCGCCGTCAGATCCTGGATTTTGTCGGGACTGCACCGCATGCGCGCCTTCGTCAGATCCCTGCGCTCATCGCCGACGCACGCGCGATCCTCGCCGCGTCCACACCCGAAGAAGAGAGTGGCGCCCTGGATGAGGAGGAGGGCGAAACCGCCGACGCTGGAACGGCGACTGCGGCAAGCAACGCAAAGAAGACTCCAGCGAAACGAGCGGGTGCGAAGCCGACCCCAGCAGAGCGACGCGCCAACGCAAAGGCGTTGCTGATCCTGTGGCGCGGTGTGGCACGCGATCTTGCGCTCGTCGCATCGTCTGCTCCAGGGTCGATCGCGTTCCCAGAGGATCTCGACGAGCTGACTCCGGTTGCAGCGCGGTGCACCCAGACCGCATGGCGAGACGCACTCATCAGCCTCGATCGCGCACTCGCGGCGCTGCGTCGCAACGGGAACCCCGAGCTGCTCCTCGATGCGATTGCGTTGCGCTGGCCGCGCGGATGATGCAACTCGACCAGCATCGCGGAATGTTCCGCGAGCTCGTGACGCTCGGCGAGGGTGTGGAGGAGGCGCTGGACTACACGCAGCTGATCAGCGAGAACGGCGAACGCGATCTTGAGAAGACGCTCGCTGCGCTTGCTGGACGCGACCTTCCTCCGGCCGCCACCCGAGCGCTTGAGGCACTGCACGCTGCGGGCGGTCGGGTGGTGGCGGCCAACGATCCACACCGCGCGATCGACTGGATCGCAACCTATCCGCGACTGCTCACCACACTGCTCGTTGCGGCGTTCAATCCGAAGGGGTTGCCGGCAGATCACGGTGCCGCAAACGCGAGTAGCGTCGCGAGCGCGACACGGGTCCCCGGCGGGATCGCGTTCACCGATGCGCCACGAGATGGACGCGCCGTCGTCTATTCGGGCATCCAGGCAGATCCGATCCTGAAGCCGCTCGCGCAGGCCATCGCTGCGGCCTCGCCCGCTGATCGGCTGATGGCACGGGCACTGATGGGTGACCCAGAGCCCGACCAGTCGACCGCGGTGGCCTATGCGTCGTTGCTTCCGTCAAAGCGAGGTCCGAGCGACTCGCTCATCGTCGGCGCGCTGATTGTTGGAGGGAAGGCGGCGCAATCCAACGCGCAGTACCGCGGCGCCATCGTGGAGGCGACCACCGCGGAGATCTTGAAGCGACGACCCACGCTTGCGCGGGAGGCGGAACGGCTGGTTCGGCGAGAGCGTCGCTTCTCCGTAGACGGTGCGTCGGCGGATCCTCACCCGTTCGACGTGACGGTAGAGGCGGGACCCGTCCCGGAACTCTGGGATTGCAAGTGGGGCGCGCGAGGCCTGGATGACAGCCTCCTTGCCGAGCTCGAAGACGCCCGGATCAGGGCCGCAGGGGCGGGCGTGCGCATCGCGATCGGTATCGTCGCCTTCGACTCGGCTGCGACGGTTGCCGCCCGACTCTCGATCGTGCGCGGCCCGCGCGAGCAGACACGAGTGATCACCCTCGACACGCTGAACCGCCTGGCGGCGTGCTGAGCGGCCAGACGATGAGCTCGATCGCCGAACGACTCGCCCCAGGACTCGCGAGCGACGAGGCGCAACTCCCTGCCGAGGCACGCTTCCGAGAGGTGGGGCGTGGGGTTCGTTTCGATGAGTGCGACGAGCGCGGACGCATGCGCGCGGCGGCGCTGCTGCGCCATGCGCAGGACCTCGCCTGGCGGCACAGCGAACAACTGGAGTACGGCCGCGAATGGTACGAGGCGCGCGGCGTCGGCTGGGTCGTGAGGAGCGTCGATCTCCTCATCGATGAGCCGCCGCAGTCGAACGAAGACCTGGTCGGCACAACGGCCCTCGTCGGCTTCCGACACGTGATGGCGCGACGGCACACACGGCTCTTTGCGGCGTCAGGTCGTGTGGTCGCCGACGCCGCCATCGACTGGGTCATGACGGACAGAGAGGGACGACCGGCCCGATTCCCCGAAGAGTTCGAGAGCTTCGTCGCCCGCGTCGGCGCAACGTTCACTCCGAACAAGATCCCTGCAGCCACTCCATCTGGGGTGGTCGTCGAGACAGCGATTCGCCGTGCAGACATCGATCCGCTGGGCCATGTCAATCACGCCGCCTGGCTCGAGATCGTCGAAGAGGGAGTCGCCAGCGTCGCACCGGCGCACCTCGAAGCGCCGCGGCGACGGATTCGCATCGAGTACCTGGCGGTCACGTCCGAACGAGCGGCGCGCACGCACATCCTTGCCATGGATGGAGGCGAACGACTGCGTGTGGACGTGACGGACACACACGGGATCCCGCTGGTGCGAGCCGAGCTGACATCGGAAACCAGATGATCAGGCGCTGCGCCCTCGCCCTCTGTGCGCTGCTCGTCGCTCTGAGCGCGCCGACGTCTGTCGCCGCACAAACACCCACGTCGCGGATCTCGCTGACCACGGCACTCGGCAGGTTGAAGGTCCAGCCCGAATACCTGAGCGGGTACAGTCGGAGCAAGTTCGGGAACGACTGGATCGACGCGGACGGGGATGGCCTCGACACCCGCGCCGAGGTGCTGATCGACGAGTCGAAGACGAGCGTCACGATCTCAGGGGGAATCGTCAGAACCGGAACGTGGGTCAGTCTCTACGACAACCTGACCTGGACCGTCGGAACAGATGTGGACATTGACCATGTGGTTGCGCTGAGTGAAGCATGGAAGTCCGGAGCGTACCGATGGAGCGCGTCGCGGCGTCTCGCCTACGCGAACGATCTCGGAGCCCCGTGGTCGCTTCGCGCAGTGACGGACAACGTCAACCAATCGAAGGGCGATCGGGATCCGGCGAGCTGGCTTCCGCCGTATCGAGCGTCCACATGCACCTATCTTGTCGGCTGGGTGGCAGTGAAGCTGCGATGGGGCCTCAGCGTGGATGCAGCGGAGAAGTCGGCGATTGCCGATGCGTGGAGTTCGCGAGGCTGTGCTGCGCGAAGCAATCCGCCGCGCGTAGAGGTGAGGCCCGCGCCGTAGCGCCTACAGTCCGAGCGTCGGCTTTCCGCCGTCTCGGTCGCCTGGCCCTTTCCGTTTCTTCCTCTTCTTCTCGCCCTTCTCCTGAGTTGGCGTCGGACGATCCGGCATCCCCGCGTTGTACTTTCTCACAAGCTTTGCGTCCGGCGCCTTGGCGCGAGCCTGTGCGAGTGCGGCCGCTGGAGCGAACTCCGATGAGGTCGGCGGCATCTCGCGGCGGGGCCTCGCGCCGACCGGCGGTGCCCGCCGAACGACGACAACCCCCTGCGAGACGCCACGGATCTGGCGCACGCTCTCTTCCGGCTGCGCGCGGTATGCGGCCGCCCACACCAGCGCGATCGCGGCGGGGACCAGCAGGAGCCGCTCATCTGTCCCAGTGAAGCCGAGCACCAGCGCGATCAGCGTCACCGTGATCGCGAGCAGCAGGAGCGGCCGCTTGAACGGCGGGATGCTCTGGTACTGCCGGTCGGCCATCTGCCGATTCTAGGGGGTGCGTCGCACGCGCCGCGTGCGAATGTGGTGCGCCCGACAGGATTTGAACCTGCGACCTTCTCCTTCGGAGGGAGACACTCTAATCCCCTGAGCTACGGGCGCGAGAGGGGCAGGATACCTGGCAGAAATAGATCAGGTGGCCCCCCGTGAAGGGAGCCACCTGAAGCCGGTCCGCTTTTAGAACGAACAAGTCAGTTCCGCAGCTACGCTCGAAGAGCATCTATCACGTCGCCTAAAGCGACTACCCTAACCCACCTACCCATGACCTTCGAACAAGAACAGCTGCCTCTAGGATAACGCGGGCAAAGGTCGATTCCAACCCCCAATTTTGCTCGTGGGCGCCTTCCTTGAGCGTGGAGACCGGCGATCAGCGAATGGTCACCGACTTCATTGTTACAGGGTCCACGGGACGATCGCCGGGTCCACAGGGTGCGGCGGCGATCGCGTCGACGACGTTCAGGCCGGCGACCACCTGGCCGAAGATCGTGTAGTTCGGTGGCAGCTGCGGAAGGTCGGCGAGACAGACAAAGAACTGGCTCCCGTTTGTGTTCGGGCCCGCATTCGCCATGGCGACAGTGCCACGCGCATAGCCCATGGTCACCGGTTCATCGTCGAATTTGTAGCCGGGGCCGCCCGTCCCAGTGCCGGTCGGATCGCCACCTTGGATGACGAACCCCGGCACCACGCGGTGGAAGATCACCCCGCTGTAGAAGCCCTTGTTGGCGAGCGACACAAAGTTTTCGACCGTCTTCGGCGCGGCGTCGTCGAACAGCTCGAACTCTATGTTGCCGAGGGTCGTCTCGATGACTGCAGTGGCCATGGATCCTCACTTCTGCGGCAGCGCCGCCTC
>CAINCM010000070.1 GCA_903847005.1 uncultured Chloroflexota bacterium
CCGGACCCTGGGTGCGCACCGCCACGCTCATCGGCGCGAACGAACCCTCGCCGAAGGCGTCGGTGAGCGCGTCGAGCGCCTGGCGGCTCGGCACACGTTCGGGGAGGACGCTCCCGTCCGGCGCGTTGAAGCGCACGCCGAGCCACGGGGTCCCCAGGGCAACGAGGAGGGCAAACGTCGGGAGTGCCACGGCGAGCGGTCGGCGCATCACGGCGCGTGCGAGGCGAGACCATGGCCCCTGCTCGTTGACTCGACCGCTGCCGAGCCTGCGGATGGCGAACCGGTTCACGCGGCTCCCGAGGAGGCTGAGCAGCGCAGGCATCAGCGTGATGCTCGCCGCCACGGCAATCGAGACGGTCACGGCACCCGCGATGCCGATGCTGCGCAGGATCGCGAAGTCGAAGAGGGCGAGCCCGGCGAGGCCGAGCATCACGGTCACGCCAGAGAAGAAGACGGCGCGTCCCGCCGTCGCCACCGTGCGCTGCACGGCGGCGCCGACCGCGGCGCCGCGCCCGAGCTCTTCGCGGAAGCGCGACACCAGCAACAGCGCGTAGTCGACGCCGAGCCCGAGGCCGAGCAGCGTGGTGAGATTCAAGACGAAGATGCTCATGCGCGTCCCTTGCGCCACGCCGAAGATCGCGGCGAGCGCAACGATCACCGTTGCACCGCCGACCGCCAGCGGAAGTCCCGCCGCAACCGCGGAGCCGAATACCAACAGCAACACGATCGCCGCCAGCGGAAGGCTGATCAACTCGCTGCGCTGCAGATCCGTTTCGGAGACGCTCTGGATATCTGCATAGAACGAAGGACCACCGGCGATCGCAACCTTGATGCCCTCAACCGGCTTGATTGCCGCTTGAATCCCTTCAAGTGCCGCGGGTGAGTCGTCCGGCTTCAGGTCGAGCAGGATGACGTCGTAAACAATCTTCTTCTCAACGTTCACCTGCGACGGCGCGATCAGATGTGATCGCGAGCCAACCACGTGTGGCGCGCTTAGTACTCCGGCGACCGCCTCCTGCGCTGCAACTTCAAACTGCGGCGTACCGGGGATCAGCGTCTCAGAGCTGATCGCAAGGACGAGTGCCGACGGCGGCGCGCCGAGCTCGTCTTCCAGGATCGCGCGCGCACGCGCGCTCTCGAGCGTCGGAAGATCGAATCCGCCCGCCTGCAGCGCGCCGGGCGCCTGTGGCGCAAAGGGGAGCGCGCATGCGATCAAGAACAACCATGCGCCAATCACGAAGGTGCGTCGCCGGTGCACCCACGCACCGAGGCGCTCGAACGGCGGGAGCGCCTCGCGCGCAGAAAACTTCTTGCGCCCTAAGCGCGGCCTCTTCGGCGCCACGCTTATCGCCCCACGGCAAGTCGCGAGGCGAGCGAGTCGGGAAGCCCTGCCGCGTCGATCGCCTCTTGTGCGCTCGGAATGTCGTACTCCACGCGTCGCCACGTCACGCGACCGAGGCCCGCGTGCTCTTCGTCGCGCTCCCACAGCAGCCATGCGGCGCGCGGGTCGCGGTCGCGCGGTTGGCCCACCGATCCGACATTCACCAGCGACGGTCCGCGCAGCGCGATCGGATCCGCATCAACCGCCGTGAGATGCGCAACCTCGCGTTGCAGCTCCCAGAGCGCGGGGATGTGCGTGTGTCCGTGGAAGAGGATCGGCGTGCTGAGTCGGCGCAGGTTCTCCTCCGCCGTCGTCGCATCCATGACGTACTCCAAGATCGGATCGCGAAGCGACGCATGCACGAGCGTTGCCGAACCCATCTCCGCCACGCGCGGAAGCGACCGCAACCACTCGCGGCTCTCCGCCGTCAAGGCCTCGCGCGTCCAGAGCGCCGCCGCGTGCGCGCCTTCGTTGAAGCTCTCCACGATGTCGTCGCCGAGTGCGGCAAGGTCGTGGTTCCCCATCACGCCGGTGGCGCCCACGCGCCGCAGCGCTGCGATCACCTCGTTTGGCGAAGCGCCGTAGCCCACCACATCGCCGCAGTGCCAGATCGGCGCGTGCGGCGCCACGCGCGCAACGTCGTCGAGCACCGCGTCCAGCGCCTGGATGTTTGCGTGCACGTCGGAGAGCACCACCACGCTCATGCAGCTACCGCCGGTCGCGGAGGCGCTTCAGCAGCCCAAGGCGCCAGGCGCCGAGCAGCACGAGTGCGGGGAGAAGGATCGCCAAGAGAACAGTTTCGAACGGCGCAAGGTAGGTCTGCACCTCCTCCCATCGCTCGCCAAGCGTCGCGCCACCCCAGATGAGCGCCGCATTCCAGATCAGTGCGCCAACGCTGCTGTAGAGAAGGAACGGCACCAGCGGCATGCGCGCGATCCCGGCAGGGAAGGAGATGGCCGTGCGCAGCAGCGGAACGAAGCGGCTCCAGAAGACAACCTTCCCGCCGTGGCGAGCGAAGAAGCGATCCGCACGATCCAAGTCGTCAGATGAGATGCGCACGAACCTGCCGTAGTGCACGAGGAGGCGTCGACCGCCATACGCGCCGATCGCGTACGCGCCGAAGGTGCCCACTGCTGAGCCGACCGTGGCGAAGAGGATCGTCGGGATCAGCTCCCAGCGGCCGCCGGTGAGCGGCTCGATCGCCGTGGGATCTGCCACCAAGAATCCTGCGAACGGGAGGATGAACTCCGAAGGGACGGGGAAGCTGGATGCGTCCACCGCCATCGCCACGGCAAGGCCGAGGTAGCCGACCGCCTCGTAGAGCGAGGTGATCAACGGGATCAAGATCTGATCGAGCCACGCGAGCATGCCTCTAGCGTGCCAGAGATCGCCCCCATGCGAGCGGTTCGCTATGATTCGCGCATGACACTCTTCACGCTGCCGTTCACGCACCCGATGGAGTTCTTCATCTCGCTCGCCATCGGCGGGGGATTCGTCTACATCTTCCAGAAGGCGGCCATGAGCCAGGAGCAGCGCGAAACCTCATGGGTGAAGCGCTTCGTGACCGGCCCGAACAGCAAGGTGCTCTGGGGCGCGCTCTGGGTCGGCTGGGCGCTCGTCTTCGGCCTGCTGCTCGGCAGCTTCGAAGACAAGACTGCGCACTCGCCCTACGGCTCCGTTGGCCTCGTGGCCCTCTTCTCCGGCTTCTTCCTCATGATGGGATTCATCTGGGCGAGCATCGGCGAATAGTCGCGTCACCGCGAGGCGACGAGTAGCGAGAGTCGCCGCGAAACCTACTCCGCGCAGCTGTCTGGGTTCAGCGTCCCCATGATCCAACTCCAGCCGCGGAAGTCGCCGGTGCGACCGACGTGCAGCGGGTGCGCACAGTCCCATGCGGCGGCGAAGCTGTCCAACACATCGCCGGCATCGAGTCGTGCACCGTTGTGGAAGCGCACGCCGCTGCGCAGCGCGCACTCCACCACGAGCCCGTCCACTGACGTGTCACATCCTGTGGTAAGACGCGGCTCGATGGAAGTTCCGCCCGCGGCGTACCCGTAGAGCCCCTCCATGATCTGCGCGCAGATGCGCACCGCTTCGCGGTCCTCCTCGTCCATGCAGTAGAGCCCCGCGGGCTCGCCGCCTTGCAGCCAGCTGAACGTGTCGCTCCCATTAACGCTCGCCTCGTAGAGGCGCTCCATCGCCACCGGCGAGGCCACAAGTCCACGCACGAC
>CAINCM010000071.1 GCA_903847005.1 uncultured Chloroflexota bacterium
CAGTCCGCCGAGCATCAGCGCGCTGATCGGTGTGCGCGCCGACGGCTTCAAGACGATGGTGTTGCCGGTGGCAAGCGCCGGGCCGATCTTCCAGCCCGCCATCAGGAGCGGATAGTTCCACGGCGCGATGGAGGCGATCACGCCGACCGGATCGCGACGGATCATGCTCGTGCGCCCAGGGAGATACTCGGCAACCGCCTTCCCCTCCAAGTTGCGCGCGGCGCCGGCAAAGTAGCGAAGGTTGTCTACGACCGCGTCCACCTCCACGCCAACGGCGCTGATCGGCTTCCCTGCGTTCTCCGACTCTGCGCGGACGAAGGCGCGCTTCTTCGATTCGAGTGCGTCAGCGAGCTTCAGGAGCGCGAGGCTGCGCTCGCCGGGGGTCGTGTGAGACCACGATGGAAAGGCGGCGCGCGCCGCGGCGACCGCCGCGTTGATGTCCTCCTTGCCGCTGTGTGGCACCGTGGCGATCTTCGCCCTCGTTGAAGGATCCTCCACGGCGATCGTCTTGCCAGACTTGGCAGCGACCGACTTGCCGTTGATGTACTGCTTGAAGCTTCGCATCTCACTCCTCCTTCGACTTCGCGTCAACCACTGCTCGCCAGCATCGAGACGTTCCAGCCCCGAAACCACGCCACTTCCTGGTGGGCGTCGCTGCGCGTTGCCACTAGCCTACCGCCGCACCCCGACGCGTAGGAGGGTTGGCGCGCGCGCCTCTGTGGGGGTAGGATCTCCCCATGTCGAAGCAGTTCGTCATTCAGCTCTCGCACACGCCCGGCGCGCTGGCGGCACTCTGCCGCGAACTCGAGAAGCGCGCGGTCGACCTGAAGGCAATCGGGGGCGGCGGCGTCGGCGATCACGGCCACGTGATCCTCAAGACTGCCGACGACGGCGCCACTCGCGAGGTCCTGAAGGCGGGAAACTACCAGTTCATCGAAGGCGACTCTGTCCTCGCTGAGGTCGACGACAAGCCGGGCGGGATGCTCTCCGTCCTCGAGCGGCTCTCGCGCGCGGGCGTCAACGTCTACGGACACCTCTTCACCGGGAGATGGGGCGATCGCGCCACCTTCTCCTTCGTGGTGGATGACCCAGCAAAGGCGCGCGCCGCACTCGAACAGAAGTAGGACAGGGCAACAACGCAGGGCCGCTGGCGCGCACCCTACGCGCGGCCGATGAAATCCAGGATTCGATTCACCGCATCTTTGTATCTGAGCGTGGCGAACGGATGATGGTTGAATCCCTCTAACGGCTCGTAGCGCACACCACCGAGTCCTCCGATCGGGCGACACCACTCGGGTCGGACCAGCTTGTCGCCTGTTCCATGGATCACGAGTGTCTCCACCGGGAAAGCACCGCCTCGCGCCACCACCGCGCGCGCTGCGCGCTGCGCGCGAAACCCTTCGTCTCCGAGTCTCGTGGTGACCGCATAGAGATATCCAGGCGCGTCGGGATCTTCGTTCGGCAGCTGCTGCCCCAGATCCACGTCGGCACCTATCCCCGTCGGGATGCGCAGCTTCGGCAGCACCTTGGAAAGGATGGGCGCGACCGCGCGCTTCCAGGGGGCGATGTTCGCCTCCAGCGCCGGCGCAGAGAGGACGAGCTTCGACGGTCGAATCGCTCCAGACGCGGCCGCACCGAACGCGATGAGGCCGCCCATGCTGTGGCCCAGGATCACGAGCGGCCGCTCCGCGCTGCTCAGCGCGTCGGCTTGCTCGACGAGATCATCGTGGAAGCGACGCCAGGTTGGGACATACCCGCGTGGCCCCTCGGAACGACCGTGCCCGCGCAGGTCGAAGGTCACGCTGCGCCAGCCCGCCTCTGCGAAGGCCCGTGCCGCCTGGATGTATCGCGAAGAGCTCTCGCCGATCCCGTGGCAGATCAGAAGATCGCCGATTGGCGCAGCGGCGGGCCGGAAGACACGACGGAAGAGAAGCACGCCGTCGCTCGTGCGAAAGGGGTCGAGCTCGATCTTCACCGAATCCATCGCCAGGATCCTACACTTAGGGGAGAGGGCCGTTCGTGCCTGGATTCGGAGGCCGCGATGGAGAGCAAGAAGGCTGGTAGCACTCGCACCGAGCGGGACTCGTTCGGTTCGATTGACGTGCCCGCAGACCATCATTGGGGCGCGCAGACAGCTCGATCGCTGCAGTTCTTTGCCATCGGCGACGAGGAGATGCCAGAGCGACTCATCCACGCGATTGCACTCATCAAGCGGGCTGCAGCAACGGTGAATGCCGACCTGAAGCTCCTACCCCCTGAGATCGCCGCACAGATCACCAGCGCCGCGGACGAGATCGCAACCGGCGCGCTGCGCGACGAGTTCCCTCTCTCGGTCTGGCAGACCGGCTCAGGGACGCAGACCAACATGAACGTCAACGAGGTGATCGCATCGCGGGCGAACGAGGTCGCCACAGGAACCCGCGGCGGGAAGTCCCCGGTGCACCCGAACGACCACGTCAACCTCTCTCAGTCGTCGAACGACGTCTTTCCCACCGCCATCCACGTCGCCGCCGTCCTCGCGCTGAACGAGCAGCTGATCCCCGCCCTCACCCAGCTGCACGCCTCACTGGAGGCGAAGGCGAAGCGCTGGTCTTCGATCGTCAAGATCGGACGCACCCACCTTCAGGACGCAGTGCCGCTCACGCTCGGGCAAGAGTTCGGCGCGCACGCGACCGCACTCGCGGCGGACATCAGGCGCATCGAGGGCGCGCGAAACGACCTGTACGCCCTGGCACTCGGCGGCACCGCCGTCGGCACCGGACTGAACAGCCATCCAGAGTTCGCCGAGCGCGCGGCGAAGCAGATTGCGAACCTCACGAAGCAGCCCTTCACCAGCGCACCAGACAAGTTCACCGCACTTGCGGGACAAGAGCCGACGCTGCATCTCTCTGCGGCGCTGCGAACGCTCGCCGCGACCCTGATGAAGCTCGCCAACGACGTCCGTTGGCTCGCCTCGGGCCCGCGCGCAGGACTCGGCGAATTGAACATTCCGGAGAACGAACCAGGCTCTTCGATCATGCCGGGGAAGGTGAATCCGACCCAGGCAGAGGCGCTGACGATGGTTGCGGTGCAGGTGTACGGCCTCGATGCGGCGATCGCCTTTGCTGCAAGCCAGGGGAACTTTCAGCTCAACGTCTACAAGCCACTGATCGCGCACAACCTCCTGGCCCAGGTGCGCCTGCTTGCAGACGCATCGCGATCGTTCGCCGTGCACTGCATCGACGGCACCGAGCCCAACCAAGAGCGCATCGACGAACTCTTGGATGCATCGCTGATGCTCGTCACCGCGCTCACGCCTGCCATCGGCTACGACAAGGCGGCAGAGATTGCAAAGCAGGCACACGCAACGAGGAGCACGCTGCGTGAGACGGCACTGAAGCTGGGCTACGTGAGTGCCGACGAGTACGATGCGTTGGTGAAGCCGTCGCAGATGACGAAACCGCAGCGATGAGTCCGACGATGGAGGCGAAGCGCCTCCGGATCGGAGTGCTGACCGGCGGTGGCGACTGCCCCGGACTCAACCCGGCGATCCGATCGGTTGTGCGCCGCGCAGAGCTCGGCGGGCATGCGGTGGTGGGCATCTTGGACGGATGGGCCGGCCTTGCAGACCCAGATGCAACCCTCTCGCGACCGTTGAACCGAGAGGAGGTGCGCGGCATCCAGGCGCGAGGCGGGACGATCCTCGGCTCGAGTCGCACCAACCTGCTCAAACGGCAAGGTGGACTCGAGGCGGCCGAGGCATCGATCAAGCGACTCGGCCTAGACGCGCTCGTCGTCATCGGTGGCGACGACACCCTCTCCGTGGCCGCGGGACTCGCCAAGCGTGGCGCCGCCGTGGTCGCGATACCGAAGACCATGGACAACGATGTCTGGGGGACGGAGGGCTGCCTCGGCTTCGACACCGCGGCGAACATCGTCACCGAAGCGCTGGACCGGATCCAGACCACAACCGGTTCGCATCACCGGGTTGCCGTCATCGAAGTGATGGGTCGCGACGCCGGTTGGGTGGCCGCCTGGGGCGGAATCGCCGGCGGTTCCGACGTCGTCCTCGTTCCCGAGCAGCCTGTCGACGCGGCGGCCATCAGCCGACTCGTGGCGCTGGTGACGCGTCGCAGAACATACGCAACTGGGGCATCGGTGATCGTCGTCTCCGAGGGCGTGAAGCTCCCGGATGATCTGCTCAACGTGAACGGCGACGTGCCGCGCGACGAGTTCGGTCATCCGCGTCTCGACAAGATCGCGGTCGGCGATGCGATCGCTTCGATCCTGGAGGAGCGCACCGGTCTCGAGGTGCGCTGCACGCGACTCGGACACCTGCAGCGCGGCGGGCCGCCGTCCGCAGCGGACCGCGTCCTCGGCGCGCGCTACGGCGTCGCCGCAGTCGAGGCGCTGGAGACCGGTCGCTGGGGGAACATGGTCGCGCTGCGTGCCGGTGCGATCGTCGAGGTGCCGCTTGCAGAGGTCGGCGGAAAGAACCGTCCCCTGGACGCAAGCTACCTGCGCATCTTCGACGCACTCGCCTAGCCGTGGCAACGCTCGTCTTGGTCCGCCACGCACGCACCGCCGAAACGGGCGGCCTGCTGAGCGGTCGACGTGAAGGGATACCTCTCAGCCCTGCGGGACGCAGCGAGGCGAAGCTCGTCGCAGAGCGACTCGCTGGGGTGCGCCTCGCCGGCATCTTCAGTTCGCCCATCCAACGCTGTCGCGAGACCGTGGAGGCGATCCGCTCCACGCGTGGACCGAGCGTGCCCGCACGTCCGGAGGTGCAGATCGAAGAGAGACTCACCGAGGTCGACTACGGCAGCTGGACAGGGAGAGAGCTGAAGGTCCTCGCGAAGGACCCGCTCTGGACCACCGTCCAGCGCCAGCCATCGGCGATGCAGTTCCCCGAAGGGGAATCGCTGCGCGCCGCGGCAACACGTGCCACCGAAGCCATCCGCGACCTCGACTCGCAGTTCAGAGACGAGGATGTCTGGCTTGCGGTGAGTCACGGGGACATCATCAAGGCCATCATCTCGGATGCCAGTGGCGCTCCACTCGATCTCTTTCAGCGCATCGTGATCGATCCCGCCAGCATCAGCGTGATCAGGTACGGCTCTGAACGTCCAACGATCCTGCGGCTGAACGAGTCCGCCGCCGGGATCGCGTCGCTCTTCACGCCGCGGGAGCGTCGTACCTCGCTGTTCGGCCGCCTCGTCGGTCGGGAGTAGCACGCATGGCGCGCAGGATTCTGCGGTTCGATGCACCAGATCGCTTCATCGCCGGTGCGATCGGAGAGCCGGGCCAGCGGATCTTTCACCTCCAGGCAACCGAAGGCGGACGCTCGTCTGCCGTGATCGTGGAGAAGTCGCAGGTTGCAATCCTCGCGCGCCGAATCGCCGAGATGCTCAAGGATCTTGGGGAGGGCGCGGAGATCGGCCTCCCACCTGCCGGCTCGCCACTCCCGACCTCCGCGCCGAAACTGAGCGAGCCGCTGGACGCGCAGTTTCGTGTGGGCACGATCGCACTCGCATGGGATCCGTCTGTCAACCGACTGATCCTCGAGTTCCGTGACGACATGAACGATGAGGACGCCTCCGATGCACCGCCGCCGATGAACGACGCCCCGGACGGCCCAGACGTCCTGCGCGTCTCACTCAGCCCCGCGGCAGCGCTCACGTTCGCCGAACGCGCGCTGCAGCTTGCTGCGGCAGGGCGCCCTCCCTGCCCGAACTGCGGAGCCCCACTCGAGGCGACCGGGCACCGCTGCGCGCGCAAGGCCGCCTACCTGAACTGACCGTCGACCGCATGAGCCGTCTCCCCGTGCCCGGCGGGAGCCTCACCACCGCCGAGGCGCTGACGGCACTTCGCAGCGCTGAAGGGCTTCGGCCCGTCGGCCGCCTTGCAGATGCCAGCAACGCCACGTTCCTCTGCGAACTCGAGGGAACGACGCCTGCGGTTCAGGTCATCTACAAGCCGATCCGCGGCGAGCAGCCACTCTGGGACTTCCCCGAGGGGACGCTTGCGGGTCGCGAGGTTGCCGCATTCGAGTTGAGTGAGGCACTCGGCCTCCACGTCGTTCCGCCAACGATCCTTCGCGACGGCCCAGCTGGAGAAGGGGCAGTCCAACTCTGGATCGAACAGCTCGGAGTGCAACGCGCGATCGACGCGGTCAACGGCAGCGATCCGGCCTTGCGGCCGATCGTCTTGTTCGATGCGATCATCAACAACGGTGACCGCAAAGCCGGTCACCTCCTCCCAATCGACGACTCGGTGATACTCGGCGTGGATCACGGAGTCACGTTTGCCGTCGAGCCGAAGCTGCGCACCGTGCTCTGGAACTGGCGAAGCGACCCCCTCCTTCCGAGCGAACGCAGCGTGCTTGCGCTCGGCGCCGCGCTGCTCGATGCACGCGGTCCAGACGCACTGGCGGCGAGGCTTCACACACTTATCAGCGCCGA
Source organism: uncultured Chloroflexota bacterium (assembly GCA_903847005.1). Lineage (GTDB taxonomy): Bacteria > Chloroflexota > Limnocylindria > Limnocylindrales > Limnocylindraceae > Limnocylindrus. The sequence continues at coordinate 6,441 of CAINCM010000071.1, forward strand.
AGAGGTCGTGGCGCTGCGCGAGAGGATCGACGCTCTGATTGCGGCAGACTGCCTACCCGAGCCCTCTCCTGAGTGGCCGGCGCTCCCCTGGCCGCTCGTCTAGTCGCAAGAGGCCGTCATGCGCTACGGCAGGAGGGTTTCGTCGATCAGATCCTCGACGGTGAGGTCGGCGCGAATCCCCTGATCGGGCAGCCCGCGGAGGAATTCGAGCGAGGTGGTCCAGCCGGCGCGATCGATTGCACCGAGCCCTGCACTCTCTTGGGCGACGCCGAGCCAGACGCCGATCGTCGCCTTCATCACCGCGAGTGACTTCGCGCGCGATGCGGTGTCTGTCGCCAACTCGGGAACGACCTTCGCCGCCGCATCCACCCCAAGTTCGGGGTTTGCGCTGATCTGCTCCATCGCATCCAGCGTTGCCGAGATGAAGGCGCGGATCGCCTCCCGCTTGTTGGCGATGGTCTCAGGCGCGCTGATCAGCCCCGGTCCGGCGAACGGCGCCGAGGCTGCCGCATAGAAGACGCTCAGCTGTAGGCCCGCCGCCTCTGCCTGGACGAGGTCGTTGTTCGCGTAACCGGTCACCGCATCCACCTGCCCCGTGATGAGCGCCTGGGTCTGCCCGAAGTCAGGGTAGAGCTCGAGTTGGATGTCTGAAACGCCGAGCGACGCTTCGGCCAAGATGCCGAGCAGCGTGAGGTAGCCCGATCCGTACTGTCCGGGCGTCCCCACCTTCCGTCCGGCAAGATCGCGTGGCGTGCTGATCCCCGCATCCGTGCGGGCGATTATCACATTGGGGAGGATGCCGTAGATCGTGGCCATGTAACGGATTGGAATTCCGTTCGAGGCCGCAGGAATCACGCTGGTTCCGTCGGCGAGAGCGATATCGACGGTACCGCTGCCGACGAGAGCGATGAGGTCCGGGTCGATCTGGTTCTGGATCGTCACATCGAGACCGGCACGCTCGTAGGCACCGCTCTGTTGTGCCAAGTAGAACGGGGCGAACTGCACGCTCGGGATGTAGCCGAGACCCACGCTCAGCGGCGTGCGTGACGCGCTCGCGGGCGGGGCCGCGGGGATCCCTTCGCAGGCGCCGACAACGATCGCAAGACTGATGGTTGTTGCGAGCATCATGTTGAACGTGCGGCCGAGGGACACGTCGCCTCCTACCTCTGCAACCGGGCGCTTGCCCGCTCTGCGGCAACCACCAGATTGTATGCACACGCCCCGAGGATTGCGATCTGCACCAGCGCTGCAAACAGGAGTGGCGTGTCGAAGAGGGAGCCGCGCGCAAGGTTCACGAGGATGCCAAGTCCCTCGCTCCCACCCAGCCACTCGCCCACGATCGCACCGACCACTGCCAGTGTCGCGGCGACTCGCGCTCCGGCAAAGATTCCGCTTCGCGCACTGGGGAGTCGAATCCAGAGAAGCGACTGGATTCGAGAGGCTCCAATCGAGCGAGCAAGTTCGAGCAGCCCACGATCTGCGTCCCGCACGGCCACGAGGGTCGCGACCGCCATCGGAAAGAGGGTGATCAGCGCGCAGATCGCAATCTTTGCGGTTGCTCCTGGCCCGAACCAGAGGATGAGGAGCGGGCCGAGCGCAAGGATCGGCGTCGCCTGTGCGGCAACAAGGTACGGGCTCGCGAGTCGTCGCGCCGCGCTCGAGAGGCCGAGTCCGATTCCGATCAGCAGCCCGAGGATGCCACCGAGAAGGCCACCGATCGTGACCTCGCCGACCGTTGGGAGCAGGTGACGCACCATCGTTCCGTCTCCCCATGCCTGAGCGAAGCGAGCCGCCACAAGGGATGGTGGCGGCAGGATGTACGTGGGGGCGCCGCTCGTCCGTGCGACAAGCTCCCACGCACCAAGGAGGAGCAGGGCCAGCGCGATCGTCTGAGCGCGGCCGCCGCTAAACAAGCGTCACCCCGCCGACGGCGGCGAGCAGTTCCGCCTGCTGTGCAAGGCCTTGGGGTGCCAAGAGTGCGGCTCGGCGATCGCGTGCAGGGAGCGAACGGAGCCCTCTCCAATCGCCCGCGATCTGACCGTCGTCGCGGAGAAGGAGCACTCGGTCTGCAACCATGAGTGCCTCCGCAACATCGTGGGTGACCAGGAGCGCTGCGGCGCCGCCGATCAGCTCGGGGAGCTCATCGCAAAAACGGTTGCGCGTAGGCGCATCGAGTGCGGCGAACGGCTCATCGAGCAGGAGCAGCGCCGGCTCACGAACGAGCGCGCGCGCAAGCGCCACCCGCTGCCTCTCGCCTCCGGAGAGCTCCGCGGGGGCGCGATCCGCGAGTTCGGTGCCGTTGACTCGTGCGAGCGCCGCGGATGCCGATGCTCGCACGGCGGGCGTCGCACCCTGCAGGAGTTCAAGCGGGAGGGCAACGTTTCGGGCAGCGCTGCGCCAGCTGAGCAGCCGAGAGTCTTGGAATGCAATGCCAACGTCGGGCCGCCCCGCCGCGGCAGGCGTTCCCGAAACCAGGATCTCCCCAGCGTCAGGCTGCAGCAGGCCGGCCGCGAGCCGGAGGAGCGTGGTCTTGCCGCTTCCGTTGGCGCCGAGAAGTGCGACGCACTCCCCTGCCTCGAGGGTCATCGATGCAGCGTGCAGCACCCTCCGCCCATCAAACGAACGGGTGACGCTGCGAAGTTCGAGTGCAGGTGCCACAGATTAGGAGGCGGCGGCACTCACTGCGCGAACTGCCGACGCGCGACGCACCGGGAGGATGTAGAAGAAGAGTCCGAATCCAAGATACGCAACCTGCAATAGGAGCGCGCTCAGCTCCGGCGTAGCGCTGTATCCGACGATGGCACGGAGGAACTGCCCGATTCCTTCGGTGTGAGGAAGCACTCCAGATAGGTCGTACACCGGTGCAACGATCGCGGGAAGCAGTCCGACTTCGATGAGTTCGTGTGCTCCATACGAGAGGAGGCCCGCCGCAATCACCACGAGCGCGGCGCCGGTCACGTTGAAGAATGCGCCCAGGTTGAGGCGCACGCCAGCACGGAAGATTGCAACCCCGATCATGGTCGCAACTGCGAGTCCAAGTACGGCGCCGGCGGCCACCCATGAACCGGCTCCAGCCTCGCTTGCGGCGGTTGTCTGCCCGAGTAGGAAGAGTGCAGTCTCGATTCCCTCGCGGATGACGGCAGTGAATGCGAGGGCAGCGAGGCCGAAGATCGAGGCGGAGGCGATCGCGCGATCAACGCCCTTGCGCAGCTCGGCACCGAGTGTCACCGCCTGCTTGCGCATCCAGAAGATCATGTAGGTGAGGATGACCACGGCGAGGAGCGAGGTGAACCCTTCGATGAGCTTCTCCGTGTCGCCCTGGAGCCCACCAAGGACAAGGAAGGCTGCAACACCGATTGCCGCAGAGGTTGCAACCGCGGCCAGGACGCCCGCCCAGATGACGCCGAGTCGATCTGAGCGACCGATCTTGACCAGGTACCCGGCAATGATCCCCACGATGAGCGCCGCTTCGACGCCCTCACGTAGCCCGGTGAGAAAGCCGCCGACCCCCCATCCGAACAGGTTCTCCATGACGTGAAGTCCTCCCAATCCGCTGAATCAAGTCAGGTGGTTCAGCCGTGACAAGCGTGGCACCCCACGGAGTTTTAGTCAAAGCCCCTTGTCACAAACGACAAGGCGACTTGTCGTATCTCAGGGAGGCCCAGTTGATCGAAGGGCCCGCTAGCGATCGAGGACGAAGACGGGTTGCAGCTCCGGGTCGATCCCGAGCTCCTTGATCGCCGCCGCAGCCTCCGCCGGGCTTCGATCGCCGTTCCGCGCAAGAGCGACCATCGCCGCCGCCGCAATGTGCGTGGCATCCACAGAGAAGAAGGCGCGAAGTGCTTCGCGAGTGTCACTGAGCCCGAAACCGTCGGTGCCAAGGACAAGATACGGAACCTTGACCCAAGGCGCGATCAGATCCGGCATCGCCGTCATCCAGTCGCTCGCAGCGACGATCGGCGCAGAGTCACCGTCAAGCTGCTCCTGCAGCCAGGCCTTCCTCGGCGCGGAGTTCGGGTTTCGACGATTCCAACGTTCGACAACGAGCGCTTCGCGTCGCAGTTCAGAGTATGACGTCGCAGACCAGATCTCCGCCTGCACGCCGAAACGCTCGCGCAGGAGGTCACGCGCCTTCAAGACCTCTCCCATGATCGCGCCAGAGCCGAGCAGGCGAACGCGGACACCGGCGGCGCCCGTGTCCCCGGCGGCGAATCGATAGAGGCCGCGATGGATGCCCTCTGCAACGCTCTCTCCCGCTGGAAGCTGAGGCTGCACTTGATTCTCGTTGTAGATCGTGAGGTAGTAGACGATATCCTCGCCACGCTCGTACATCCGTGTGATGCCGCGACGCACGAGTGCCGCCATCTCATAGGCGAAGGCGGGGTCGTAGGCGACCACGTGCGGCATGGCGTGCGCGATCAGGTGCGAGTGTCCGTCGTCATGCTGCAGCCCTTCGCCGGCGAGTGTGGTTCGCCCGGCCGTCGCACCGATCAGGAACCCGCGCGCGCGGGCATCCCCACTCTGCCAGACTTGGTCGCCAACGCGTTGGAACCCGAACATCGAGTAGAAGACGTAGAAGGGGATTGTCCCAACGGCATGCGTTGCATAGGCGGTGCCTGCCGCCTGGAATGAGGCCATGGATCCTGCTTCGCTGATCCCCTCCTCCAGCACCTGGCCGCTCTGCGACTCGCGGTAGCTGAGCAGCAGTTCGGAGTCGACCGGCTCATAGCGTTGGCCGAACGGCGCATAGATCCCCACCTGCTTGAAGAGCGGGTCCATGCCGAAGGTTCGCGCCTCATCGGGGACGATAGGAACGATCAGCTTGCCGAGTGCCGGATCGCGCATCAGGTTGCGCATCAACTTGGCAAAGGCCATGGTGGTGCTGACTGCCACGCTGCTCCCAGCAGCAAACTCCTCGTCCACAGCCGGCTGGGGCGGCGTCCATGTCGACGGATGAACGACACGGGATGGGAGTGGTCCTCCGAGTGCGGCACGGCGCTCGGCAATGTACTTCGCCTCTGGGCTCGAAGGACCCGGATGGTAGTACGGCGCCTCAGGGATCTTCTCGTCTGGGATCGGAAGGTCGAGTCGGTCACGGAACGCGCGCAGCTCCGCTTCGGTCAGCTTCTTCGCCTGGTGCGCAGGATTCGTCGCCTCTACGGACGGTCCGAGCGTCCAGCCCTTCACCGTCTTGGCCAGGATGACGGTTGGTGCGCCCTTGTGGGCCACAGCGGCGGCATAGGCGGCGTGGATCTTGCGGTAGTCGTGTCCGCCGCGACGGAGCCTCACCAAGTCGTCGTCGCTGAGGTGCGCGACCAGCTTCTGAAGCGCAGGCTCTGGCCCGAAGAAGTGCTCGCGGATGTAGGCGCCTCCTGCAACGGTGTACTTCTGGAACTCGCCGTCAACGGTGCTGTCCATCTTGCGCACAAGGTCGCCGGTCTCGTCGGCGGCAAGGAGTGGATCCCACTCGCGTGCCCAGATCACCTTGATCACATTCCAGCCAGCGCCGCGGAAGAGCCCTTCGAGCTCCTGCACGATCTTCCCGTTGCCTCGCACGGGACCATCGAGGCGCTGCAGGTTGCAATTCACCACCCATGTCAGGTTGTCGAGACCCTCGCGCGCGGCGAGGGTGAGGGCGCCTGCAGACTCAGGCTCGTCCATCTCGCCGTCGCCGAGGAATGCCCAGACGCGACTCTTCGAGGTGTCGGCGAGCGAGCGGTTGTGCAGATAGCGGTTGTATCGCGCCTGGTAGATGGAGCCGATCCCTCCGAGCCCCATGGAGACCGTTGGGAATTCCCAGAAATCCGGAAGGAGTCGCGGATGCGGATACGACGGCAAGCCGCCCGGCCCCTCGGTCTCCTGCCGGAATCGATCGAGGTGCGATTCGCCGATTCGCCCCTCAAGGTAGGCACGAGAGTAGATTCCAGGCGCCGCGTGGCCCTGGTAGAAGATCTGATCGCCTGGCCCGCCAACCTTGCCGCGGAAGAAGTGGTTGAAGCCGACCTCGTAGAGGCTGGCGGCGCTCGCATAGGTTGCCAGGTGACCGCCGATGCCTGGGTGCTCCCTGTTGGCGCGCAGCACCATCGCCGCCGCATTCCAGCGCACGATGTGCCTGATGCGAGTCTCCATCGCCTCGTCGCCAGGGAAGGCCGGCTCGTCACTCGTCTTGATGGTGTTGATATACGGCGTGGTCGCAAGGGTGGGGAGATCTACGCCGAGATCCCGGGCGCGGGCCATGAGTCGCATCATCAGGAGTCGTGCGCGCGCTGGGCCGTGGGCGGTGACTGAGCGCTCCAGTTCGGCGATCAGACGCGCCGTATCGGCGGGATCAGCGTCGGGGATCTGCTCGAGGAAGTCGAAGGTCTGCACTGCTCCCCAAGAGTAGCGCGCCATGCGACGATGTGGGTGTGAAGACGCGACGCGCAGCAGACCCCGTGGGACCACCTCTCGCCATGAGCGGCACACCTCTCATAATCGGCGATCGCTGGTCGTGATGGACACCCTCCCGCTTCTCCTCGCACTCCTCGCAGGGGCAGGCCTTGCTGGGGGGCTGATCGTTGAGCTGATCCTGCAGCGAGCGGTGCGAAGCGGGGCCATCAGTCCACCGAGGATGCACATGCAGATCGTGATCGACGCACCGCTGCAGCGGGTGTGGGAGGTCGCGTCAGACGTGCAGCGGCAGCCAGAGTGGATGCACGAGATGAAACGTGTCGAGATGCTGACGCCAGGACCGGTGCGAGTCGGGTCTCGCGGTCGCGCCACCGTGCGCATCTTCGGGATCTCCACCACAGACGACGTCGTGATCACACGACTCGAGCCACCGCACGCCTTTGGGATCCGTCACGAAGGAAGGTTCACTGGCGAGGGGCTGCTCGAGTTCGGTGCCGAAGGCGATCAGCGGACCGTGATCCGCTGGATGGAGTATCTGCGGCCTCCCCTCTTCCCGATGCTTGGGGGCCTGATCCAACGCCCGATCCTTCGCCGCATCTTTCAGGCAGACCTGCGGACGTTGAAAGAGATCCTCGAGAGGCCTTAGCTCCCGCAGTCGATCGTCAACGGGAGCGGCTCTGCGCCAAACGCCTTCAACTCGCGCGTGATGTCGACCGTTTCGCCTGGCTCGATTCGTTCCGTGGTGATGATCTCCGTCAGTCCGGCGCTCCCGATCTTGGTGGTGCCGACGCTGCAGGCGGCAGAGCCTGCGCCGCTCCCTGCGTTCTCCACGTTGATCACCACCGAGAGGCCTCCTGGAACGGAGACGGGGTCGCTGATCGTCGCCTTGAAGGGTCCGACCCCCTTCGCCGAGCTCCCTGCGAGTGAGGCGAGAAGGAGCACTGCGACGCCGATCCCGAGAAAGACGGTGCCGTGCGCCTGGCTCGACGACGGCTGCGCAAGTCCCAACGGATTGCAGCGCTCGCAGAGCGCCGTCTGCAACGAGACCGGCGCGCCACAGCGAACGCAGGGTTGGGACTGACCCTTCTCCATCAGCGAATCATCGCAGAAAACTGCGCAACGTCGCTGCGGCTGCGAAGCGTGATCACCGCGCAGTCGGCACCCGTCGCCCCTTGCGCTGCGAGCCAACCTTGCGGATCGCGCCCGAATGGTGTCTCTCCCAGCGACTCGCCCTTGCGGAGCTCTTGCAGCGCGATGGCAGTGAGCGCTGTTCTTCCAACACGTTCAGATGCCTGCCTGAAACGCTGGATGCCGCGCGCAAAGCTCGCCGTCGGCGCGATCCAGCCATCTCCGGCGCGCGCGGCAAGATCGATGCTGCGCTCGTGATCGCCCGCGATGAAGAGGGGGACGTGCTGGATCGGACGCGGCGCGGACGCCGCGTCGAGCAGCGAAGGCGCGTCCCCTCTGGCGCGGCGGGTGACGCGCTGCGCTGGATCGCCCTCCAGCATGGCGCGAAAGATTCCAACCGTCTCCTCCATCAGCGCGAGACGCTCGTCTCCCGTGCCGAACGCCATCCCGAGAGCCTCATGTTCGGTCGCGTCGCCTCCGGCGCCGAGCCCGATCGCAAGGCGGCCCTCCGCCATCGAGGCGATCGTCGCGGCCGATTTTGCGGCGAGGGCAGGGTGCCGCTTGGTCACGTCGAGGACAAGCGTTCCAACGGAGAGCGACCTGTGTCGTGCGACAGCGGCCGACGCGAGTGTGAGCGCCTCCAAGACGGGACGGTCGGGAGCACCACGCCCCATCAGGTGGTCCCAGATCCAGACGCGCTCGATCGGGAGCTGCGCCAATTCGCCGGCGCAATCTAGCCACTCGCTCGCCGTGAGGCCGATCGTGCCGAGCGCGACACCGAGTCGCGGCGACTTTATCGTCAACGCGCGCCGAGCTCTGCCGCCGCCCTGAGTGCGGCGCCGATCGTGCGATCGATTCGAGCGATCAACTCGTCTTCTGGGAGTCGGTACCACGCCTCGCCACCGTTCTTGCGCGCCTCTTTCACTATCTCCGGATCGCGAATGGTGTCGGAGACGGTGAGGATGGTTCCCGCGCGAACCGATCGTCCCTTGGCGCGCTCGCGCATTGCCAGCAAGAAGAGCGCCGCCGACTCCATCTCCACTCCGAGATAGCCGCGTGCACCCCACCGCGCGGTGCCGCGCGGCTCCGGATCGTAGAACACGTCAGATGTCACGATCGGTCCCACATGCGTCGTCAGGCCTTCCGCCTTGGCGGCGGCAATCAGGACGCTCGTCACGTCGTGATCTGCCGTCGGCGCCGTCGGCTCGTTGAAGCCGAGGATCGGTCCGATCCCGGAGCTTGCAACCGCGGCGGATGCGACGAGCACGTCGCCCGTCTCAAGGTGCAGGAATCCGCCGCAGGTGCCGACGCGAATGAACGTCTGAGCGCCCAAGTTGAGCAGCTCTTCCACAACGATCGAGGTGGTGGGGGTCCCCATGCCAGTCGTCTGCACGCTCACCGGGACGCCGTTCACCGTGCCGGTGTACCCGAGCAGGCCACGATGCTCGTTGACGAGCCTCGCCTTCTCGAGTCCGCCGTCGAAACGGGCGGCGATGCGCTTGGATCGGTTCGGGTCGCCTGGGAGGAGGACGACCGGAGCGTAGTCGCCGCTCTCCGCATGAAGATGAATCTGAGCCATGGTGCCTCCCAACTGCTGGGCCCACCAGGGACGGCGGGCACCGTTCCGTGTAGCGTACGCCTCATGAGCGTCGAGCGGCTCCACGACCCGGCGATTCGGGCCTTCCTTGAGCGGCCGCGCTTCGCCACGCTCTCCACGGTCAACGCCGACGGCGCCCCCTTCTCCGCGGTGGTCTGGTACGCCCTCGAGGGCGACCGCATCCTCTTCAACAGCGCCCGCGGACGACGTTGGCCGGCGAACCTTCGCCGCGATCCCCGGGTCGCACTGATGATCGAAGAGGGCTACAACTACGTGCAGCTGGTCGGTCGCGTCCACATCATCGACGACCAGCAGGCGGCGCAGGAGCAGATGGCCAAGATCACGGCGCGATACATCACAAAGCCTGAGATCCTCGAGGCGCGCCTTGCCGACTTCAGGGCGCAAGAGCGAATCGGATTCGAGCTCACCCCGAGCGCAATCTTCATCCATGGTGAACCGGGCGCGAAGCGCGCCGTCGGCGGCTCGTAGCATGGGGGGCGGGGCGGCCAAGGTCGGCTACGCGGCGATGCTCGAGCAGTTCGGGCCTCGGGAGATCGTCGACTTCTCCGTTGCGGCCGAACGCGCCGGCATGAGCGGCATCATGGCCGCCGACCACTTCCAACCGTGGGTGCCGGAACAGGGGAACGCGCCGTTCGTCTGGAACGTGATGACGCTCCTTGCCGAGAAGACGAAGGGCGACATCGGCCCTGGTGTCACCTGCCCTGGCTGGCGCATGCACCCGGCAACCGTGGCGCAGGCGTCCGCAACACTCGCCGCCATGTACCCCGGACGTCACTGGCTCGGCCTCGGATCGGGCGAGGCGCTCAACGAGCATGTGGTGGGTGGCTACTGGCCGGAGGTTGGCGAGCGCATCGGGCGCATGTTCGAGGCGATCGAGATCATCCGAAAGCTCTTCACCGGAAACGAGGTGAAGCATGCAGGTCGCTGGTACCAACTCGAGAGCACGCGCCTCTGGACGCTCCCGGCCGAACTGCCGCCGATCTATGTGGCGACGGCGGGACCGGTCACCGCAAAGAAGACGGGCGAACTCTGCGACGGGATCATCACCGTCGGCGCGGCCGACGAGAAGATCCAGACGGTCTTCGACAAGTTCGCCGAGGGTGCGCGAGCGGCGGGGAAAGACCCGGACGCCATGCCGAAGATCCTGCAGTTGCATCTCTCATGGGCGCCGACCGACGAAGAGGCGCTCAAGAACGCGATGCACGAGTGGCCGAACGGTGGAATGAAGTTCCCAAAGCAAGACATCCGCAACCCTGCCGACTTCCAGCAGATGGCGAAGCTGGTGCGGCCGGAAGACTTCACGGGTCGCATGTTGATCTCGAGCGATCTGGTTGCGCACCAGAAGACCATCCAGCGCTACCTGGACATGGGCTTCGACAAGATCTACCTGCACAACGTCGGCCGAAACCAGATCGAGTGGGCCGACGCCTTCGGCCGTGAGGTGCTCCCCGGCCTCACCGCGTGAGCCCGCGCGTCGTGCTCCTCGCCGGTGGAGTCGGTGGCGCAAAGCTGGCCGACGGACTCTATCGTGCACTTCCGCACGGCGATCTGCGGGTCATCGCCAATCCCGGCGACGATTTCGAGTTGCACGGGCTCACCATCTGCCCCGATCACGACACGCTCCTCTACACCCTCGCCGGACTCGGCGACCGTGAACGGGGGTGGGGGCTCGCCGGTGAGAGCTGGAACGCGCTCGACCAGTTCGGCAAGATCGGCGCACCTGACTGGTTCAGGCTCGGAGATCGCGACCTCGCCCTCCATGTTCACCGCACGGCGCTGCTGAAGGCGGGGGGACGGATCACAGGGGTGAATCGGGAGCTGCAGCGGAGACTCGGCCTTGACGACGCGCCGATCCTCATGGCGACCGACGACCCGTTGCGCACCCGACTTCGCACGGCCGAGGGTTGGATGGACTTCCAGCCGTGGTTCGTCGGCGCCCAGTCCAAGCCGGAGGTCCTCGAAGTCGAGTTTGTCGGCGCACAGGGCTCGCACATGAGCGACGAGACTGCTCAGGCGATCCGCGATGCAGACATCATCGCCGTCGCGCCATCGAATCCGCTGATCTCGATCGCGCCGATTCTTGCCGTGGGCGGC
>CAINCM010000072.1 GCA_903847005.1 uncultured Chloroflexota bacterium
AGCACCAGAAGGAGCATGGAGAACATGAAGAGATTGAGGTAGGCGAAGAATCGCCAGTAGCCCGGGTCGTGACTCATGTAGCCGACGCTGTACAGGTGTACGAGCGCGCCGACGGTGGTCACCACGAGGAGGAGTGCGCCGGTCAGCGCGTCGACGTGGATTCCCAAGCTGAAGGCCAGGTCTCCTGATGCGATCCAGGTGAAGAGTTCGCGGGACGCGCCGTGCTCACCGAGTTCGCCGAGCAGCGCCGGAATCGCGAGGCTCGTGGAGAGTGCCCAGGTGGCCACGATCGCGAGGAGGGGAACGACATGTGCGAGCTTTCCGAGTCGCCGACCGACGGCCGCCGTGAAGAGGAATCCGCCGAGCGGCAGCAGAAGCAGAAGCGGTGCGTGCTCGGGGAGCTGCGCGGCCGACTCGCTGCTCTCTGACGCGGCGCGGAGGAGTGCGCTGTATGCGTCCATCGCTACTGCCGCATCGTGTCGTACTCGTCGACCAGCGGGGTCTTCCGGTTGCGATAGATCGCGATGATGATGGCGAGGCCGACGGTGGCCTCAGCGGCCGCGACGGCGATGATCAACATGGCGATCGCAATCCCCTGCCCTGCAAGCACAGGAACGAACGCGCCGAAGGCGACCACGGCGAGATTCACCGCATTCAGCATGATCTCCACGCTCATCAGCATGCTGATCGCATTGCGCCGCGCAAGAAAGCCGAACGAGCCAATGGAGAAGAGGAGGCCGGAGAGGACGAGGTACGGCTCCAGGTGCCCTGCGATCAGGCTCACGAGCGCTCCTCCTCTTCCGCGCCGATCTGTCCTCTGCGTGGAAGCGAGGCGAGATAGATTCCGCCGATCACTGCGGCGAGGAGGAGGACGCTGGCAACCTCGAAGGCGAGGAGGTAGGGGCCGAAGAGCGCCTCGGCTGCCCCCGCAGTCCCCTCCGGTGCCGGGGTGCCGTCGACGTCGGTTGCGTTCCAGCCTCCGCCACCGAGCGTGACGGCGAAGATCAGTGCGAGGAGCGCGGAGATGAACGCGGCGGGGACCGCCTGCGTCTGGAAGTTGAGCTTCGCGGGTGCCGCCTTGGACTGCGTGAGCATGATCGCGAAGAGGATCAGCACGCTGATCGCGCCGATGTAGACGAGCACCTGTGCGCCGGCGAGGATGGCGGCGCCGAGCATGACGTAGATGCCGGCGAGCGCGCCGAGCGTCAAGATCAAGAGGAGCCCGTTGCGGATGATGTCGCGTCCCAGCACCACGCCGAACGATCCGGCCACCGCGACGCCGCCGAGCAGGATGAAAAGCGCGTCAGCCCACGTGATCCCGATCAGCGGAAGCGTGTCTGGCAGAGGCATGAGCTACTTCAGGCGCAAGTTCGACGGCAGGACCGGAAGTGCGCGCGCCGGGTCGTGGCGTCGGCCAGCGACGGTGTTCTCCCAGTTGCTCTCGCCACGGATGAAGGTGGCCTCGGAGGTTCGCTCGATCTTGGCGAGCGCGATGAGGTCGATCATCGGCTCGCTGCGATCCGTGTGCGCGAGCTCGAAATCGAAGCCGCTGCGAAGCGCGTCGTATGGACAGGCGTCCACGCAGATGCCGCACAGGATGCAGCGCGACTCATCCACTTCGTACTTCGTCAAGATGCGCGGCTTCGGCATGAGTGCGCCCGTTGGGCAGGTCTCGGCACATCGACCACACGAGACGCACGGAGACTCGTTGAGGCTCATGTCGAGCGGCGTGGTGACAAGCGTGTCGAATCCGGTGCGCATGAAGTCGTAGCATGCGGCGCCCACGACTTCGGCGCAGACGTTGGCGCAACGACCGCAGTCGATGCAGCGCGACGGCTCACGCAGGATGAACGCATGCGAATCGTCTCGGACATAGTCGTGGTTCGCGCCGGTCCAGCGGTTCTCTGTGATGGATCGGAAGCCGGCACCGTTCTGATGGTCTTTTTCGAGTGACTTGAGCGTGGTGCCGTACTCGATGCCGAGGCGGCGAAGGTCGCAGAATCCGATCGCTTCGCACGTGCACTGCAGGCAGCGCGTGCTCTCCGCCATCACATCGGCCTTGCTGTACGGGATCTCGTACTGGATGTAGTCGTGCTTTCGCTCGTCAGCGTGGAGCGCCTTCAACCTTCGTCGCGGCTCCTTCGTTTCGCCGGTGAACGGCACAATGCTGAGGAACTCCGGCTGCGGCTCGGCGAGCGTCTGACGATTGCGGATCTCGCCGAGGTCAAGCCCCTTCAGGTAGGCGTCCGCGGCGTAGGCGCAGCGGCCGCAGTCGATGCAGCGCGATGGTTCGCGCAAGATGAACGCGTGCGAGTCATCGCGCACGTAATCGTGATTTGCACCCGTCCAGCGATTCTCGGTGATCGATCGGAA
>CAINCM010000073.1 GCA_903847005.1 uncultured Chloroflexota bacterium
CGCACCGGCATCTGCTACCCGCTTCCGCAGGCGGTCGCACGCTACAAGGAGATCGGAGGTCGGTACATCGTCACAGGGTCGGATGCACACGAGCCGGAATGGTTCGCGTTGAACTTCGATCGCGCTCGTGACCTGCTGCTCGAGCATGGGTTCGAGGAGCTCGTCACCGCGCGCTGGGAGCGCGCCGGCGAGCGCTGGCCCGTCGCGCCGAAAAGCTAGCAGGACGACGCGCGAGCGTCCGCGCAGACGCATCGACGCGCACGCATGCCGATGCGCGCTCGTCGCGGAACGCCCGGTTCGCTCAGTCCGGCGGCAGGGTTGGGTCTGCGCTCGAGAAGCCTCGCTCCACGGCGAGTGCCAGGCCGCCGCGCTGATCCACGAGCACATAGGCGCGAATCACGTCCAGCGAGTCGCCGCTCGGGATCTCCATGCTGGGTCGAACGTCATCGGTGACGATCAGCCAGTAGACGCCGCTCAGCGATGGCGCATCGCTCCCCGCGGTGGCGAGCCTGATCAGACGCACGCGCGGCGATGCACCGACCGGCGCGTCTGCGGTTCGCGCCGCCCGAACGGCACTCTGCGGCGAGATTCCTGCGAGCACCGTGTCGGCACTCACGGCCTCCCAGCCGACTGGAAGGGGGAGGTCGAGTGGGCGGATGCGGTCCGCCTGCGCGCGGAGAAGAAGCGCACCGACCACGAACGCCGCCGTGAGGAGCAGTGCGACACGGAGCACCTGTCGGCGACTCACCGGGGTGGCGATCTCCACACCTGCCGGCGGCGACCCGGTTGGGGTCGCGCGCTCGTGCCCCACTCCCTCGGGGGCTCCGCTTGGTTCCTGACTCGCCACGTTGCTCATGCCGCCATCGTGCCAGAGTTCGCCGCTACGATTCAGCGATGACCGCTTCTGGTGCACGATTGACCCCCGCCGAGCGCGCCGCGGCGCTGCCGCGCGACCCGTTTCTCGGCACCCCCGTTCGGCACGTCGTCCGCGATGCCATCGGGCGCGCCGTCCGCCGCGCGATCGCCAGCGGCGTCCTCCCGGCACCGGATGGCGCGGAGGCGCTCGAGACGCTGATCCGCGGGATCGAGGTCGAGGTTCCCGCGAGCAGCGAACACGGTGACTACGCCTCCAATGTGGCGATGAAGTCGAGCAAGCTGCTCAAGCGTGGGCCGGCGCAGATCGCCGCTGCGATCGCCGACGAGCTCCGCGCCGAGGCGAAGGAGCGACTCCACGGCGGCGCAGGTTCGCTCGGACCGATCGACGGTGCCGAGGTTGCGGGGCCGGGGTTTCTCAACATGCGACTCCGCGCCGGACTGCTCGCGGACCTGCTCGATGCCATGATCGCAGCGCCAGACGCATGGGGACATCTCGCACCTGAAGGATCCGCGGCGACGACGCGTGTCAACGTGGAGTTTGTCTCGGCAAACCCAACGGGGCCGCTCACCGTGGGAAATGCGCGCGGCGCATTCGTGGGGGATCTCCTCGCTCGCGTGCTCGAGGCGGCGGGGCAAGAGGTGACACGCGAGTACTACTTCAACGACTTCGGCGAGCAGGTGCGCCGGCTCGGCGAGAGCGTGATCGCACTTCGCGACGGTCGAGAGGTTGCCGAGGACGGATACAAGGGGGACTACGTTGCGACCCTCGCCGCCGAGATTCCACCAGAGGTTGCCGATCGGGCGCGCAACGCACGCGAAGCGGCAGTCAGCGAGCACGACAAAGACGAGATCGCCGTCATCGGAGCATGGGCATCGGAGCGCATCCGCGTCGGGATCCAGTCTTCGCTCGCCGCTCTCGGCGTGGAGTTCGATGTGTGGCGATCAGAGGGATCGCTCTACACGGAGGGGCACGTGGAGCGTGCAGTGGGGAAGCTTCGCGCCGCCGGGTGGCTCGAAGAGCGCGATGGTGCGCTCTGGTTCAAGAGTACCGCGTTCGGCGACGACAAAGATCGCGTGATCAAGAAGTCGACCGGCGCATACACCTATTTCGGATCGGACATCGGTTACATCGAAGAGAAGTTTGGCCGTGGCTTCGATCACCTTGTCTATGTGTGGGGGGTCGACCACCATGGAACGGTGGCGCGGGTGCGCAATGCGGGTGAGGCGCTCGGCTACGAGAAGTCGCGGATGGAGATGCTCCTTGTGGCATGGGTGCGCTTTGTGCGCG
Source organism: uncultured Chloroflexota bacterium (assembly GCA_903847005.1). Lineage (GTDB taxonomy): Bacteria > Chloroflexota > Limnocylindria > Limnocylindrales > Limnocylindraceae > Limnocylindrus. The sequence goes on from CAINCM010000073.1 coordinate 2,165, forward strand.
ATGGCGTCGAGATGAGCATGTCGAAACGTGCAGGAACATTCGTGACGCTCGACGATCTTCTGGAAGAGATCGGCGTGGACTCCGCTCGGTGGTACTTCGCGTCGCGCAGCGCCAGCACGGCGATCGACTTCGACATCGAGGCGGCAACGGCACGCAACAGCGAAAACCCCGTCTACTACGCGCAGTACGCCCATGCGCGCATGCAGTCGATCCTGAGAAAGGCGAACGCCGAAGGGATGACGGTGGCTGCGGAGATCGGCGATCTCGTCGACGATCTCTCACGCCCCGACGCAGCCTTGGCACGGGTGGTGGTACGCCTGCCGGAGGTGGTCGAGGATGCGGCCGCCCACCATGAGACGCAGGGCATCACCACCTATGCGAGCGAACTCGCCGCCGCATTCTCCGCCTTCTACCGCGACGCGAAGGTGGTCGACAGCGGCGCCCCTGAGCTCTCCGCAAAGCGCCTTCGGCTGGTTCAAGCGGCGGCCACCAGCCTCGCCGCCTCTCTCCGCCTCCTCGGAATCTCCGCCCCCGCCGAGATGTAGGCCGGCCGGTCTCGGTCGACGGATCCGGGCCGGAACGACCGCGCCGTGGCGAGGGGCCCGAAAGCATTGCGAAGTCTTTACCTGGCTGCACAGTGGAGATTC
>CAINCM010000074.1 GCA_903847005.1 uncultured Chloroflexota bacterium
AGCATCCAGGTGCTCGAGGGGCTCGATGCCGTACGCAAGCGCCCCGGCATGTACATCGGCTCGACCGACGAGCGCGGCCTCCACCACCTCGTCTATGAGGTCGTCGACAACTCTGTCGACGAAGCGATGGCGGGGCACGCCACGCGCATCCTCGTTCGCATCCACAAGGACAACGCAATCGAAGTGATCGACGACGGCCGCGGTGTGCCTGTCGGCAAGCACTCCACAGGAAAAGATGCGCTCGAAGTTGTGCACACCGTGTTGCATGCCGGAGGAAAGTTCGGCGGCGGCGGATACAAGGTCTCTGGTGGTCTGCATGGCGTCGGTGTCTCGGTGGTCAATGCGCTCAGCGTGAAGCTGCGCGTCGAATCGGCGCGCGACGGTCACGTGTGGATGCAAGAGTACGAACGCGGCAAGCCAAAAGCGAAAGTTGCGAAGATCGGCGTCGCCGGTGCACGACGCGGCACGCGCACCATCTTCCATCCCGATCCCGAAGTGTTCTCGACGACCGAATACTCGTTCGAGACGCTTGCAAACCGTCTGCGCGAATCGGCGTATCTCAACAAGGGCCTCTGGTTGACGTTGATCGACGATCGCGCAGACCGAGAAGCGACGTTCTACTTCCAAGGCGGCATCGTCTCGTTTGTTCGTCACCTGAATCGCAGACGAAAGACGACGCATGATCGACCGGTCTATCTCGAGCGCGTGGATGGAACCACGAGCGTAGAGGTTGCCTTCCAATATCAGAGCGACTCGTGGTCTGAAACCCTGCTCGCGTTTGCAAACAACATCAACACCGTCGACGGCGGAACGCACGTCACAGGATTCCGCGCCGCGCTCACGAGCTCGCTCAACGACTGGGGGCGCAAGAACGGCGCGATCAAAGACAACGATCCGAACCTCACCGGCGAAGACGTGCGCGAGGGACTGACGGCGGTCATCTCAGTCAAGCTCGTCGATCCGCAGTTCGAGGGTCAGACAAAGGCGAAGCTCGGCACCGCCGAAGTGAAGGGGATCGTGCAGACGGCGGTGAACGCAGGACTGCTCCAGTTCCTCGAAGAGAATCCGAGCGACGGCAAAGAGGTGATCCGCCAAGCGCTGAACGCCGCGCGCGGTCGGGAGGCGGCGCGCAAGGCGCGCGACCTCGTGTTGCGCAAGGGCGCACTCGAAGGAAGCGCGCTGCCAGGAAAGCTCGCCGACTGCCAAGAGCGCGATCCGGCAAAGTCGGAGCTCTACATCGTGGAGGGCGAGTCGGCCGGCGGCTCTGCGAAGCAGGGACGCGATCGCCGCTTCCAGGCGATCTTCCCGTTGCGCGGCAAGCTGCTCAACGTGGAGAAGGCGCGCATCGACAAGATCCTGGGAAGCGACAACATCCGCACGCTGATCGTTGCGCTCGGCGCGGGAATCCAAGACAGCAGCAGCTCGTTCGATCTGGCAAAGCTTCGATACCACCGCGTGGTCATCATGACCGACGCCGACGTGGACGGCGCACACATCCGCACGCTGCTGCTGACCTTCTTCTATCGCTACATGCCCGCCATCATCGAGGCAGGCTATCTCTACATCGCGCAGCCGCCGCTCTATCGCATCAGCACCGGCAAAGAGACAAAGTACGCGGCGTCGGAGAAGGAGCGCGATGAGGCGGTTGCCTCGTTCAAGACGAAGAACGTCAACGTGCAGCGCTTCAAGGGCCTTGGCGAGATGAACGCCGAACAGCTCTGGGAGACGGCGATGAACCCCGAGAATCGCGTCTTCTTGCAGGCGCGCATCGAAGATGCGGCTGCCGCAAACGAGATCTTCGAGATGTTGATGGGCGAGCGCGTCGAGCCACGTCGCGATTTCATCAAGGCAGAGGCGCGCAAGGTCCAGAATCTCGACGTCTGATCCGCACGATTGAACCGCGCGGCGAACGAACAGAACGAAAGGAGGTGACGAGATGGCGAAAGGTCCGGTAGGAAGGGGCCCGACAGATCGCGACGCAGACGGGATCAACCCGGACGGCGCGGGCATCGCCAGCGTGAAATCGATCCGCATCGAAGACGAGATGCGCACGAGCTATCTCGACTACGCCATGAGCGTCATCGTGGCCCGCGCCCTCCCAGACGTGCGCGACGGCCTCAAGCCCGTCCATCGCCGCATCCTGTACACCATGGGCGAGATGGGCCTCTCGGGAGGCTCCGCCTACCGCAAGTGCGCCGCGATCGTCGGCGAAGTCATGGGCAAGTACCACCCGCACGGAGACGGCGCCCTCTACGACGCACTGGTCCGCCTGGCGCAAGACTTCTCCATGCGCCACCCGCTCGTCGACGGCCAAGGAAACTTCGGCTCGGTCGACGGCGACTCCGCCGCCGCGATGCGGTACACCGAGGCACGCCTCACCGCGATCGCCGGCGAGATGCTCGCCGACATCGATCACGAGACGGTCGACTTCACGCCGAACTACGACGGCACGCAGAAGGAGCCGAGCGTCCTCCCGTCGCGCATGCCGAATCTCCTGGTCAACGGGTCTGCAGGTATCGCCGTCGGCATGGCGACCAACATTCCGCCGCACAACCTCGGCGAGATCGCCGATGCCGCAATCGCCCTTGTCGAAAACCCGCAACTCACCGCAGAAGAGCTGAGCGCGCTCGTGCTCGCACCCGACTTCCCAACCGGCGGCGTCCTCTACCGCTACGACAACGTCAAGAATCCGCTCACCGGCAAGGTCGAGCGCGTGGACGCAATCCGGCAGATGTACGCGCACGGTCGCGGCCGCGTGGTTGTCGAAGGCAAGACGAGCTTCGAGGAGGCGCGCGGCGACCGCACCGCCATCATCATCCACGAACTTCCGTACCAGGTGAACAAGTCAACGCTCGTCGAGAAGATCGCCGACCTCGTCAAAGAGGGGCGCATCGAAGGGATCTCCGACCTTCGCGACGAATCTGACCGAGACGGGATGCGCATCTACGTCGAGGTGAAGCGCGACGGCAATCCGCACAAGGTGCTCAACAAACTCCTCAAGCTCACGCCGCTCCGCGCCGCCTTCAGCATGAACATGCTCGCGCTGGTCGACGGCCAGCCGCAGACGCTCTCGCTGAAGTCCGTGCTGCAGCACCACATCGAGCACCGCCGCGTCATCGTTCGCCGACGCACGGAGTTCGAACTGAAGAAGGCGCAAGAGCGAGCGCACATCCTGGAAGGCTTGAAGATCGCGCTGGACAACCTCGACGCAGTGGTCAAGACCATCCGCGCCGCCGCAGACGTGGACGTTGCACGCGAACAGCTGATGTCGAAGTTCAAGCTCAGCGAGCTGCAGGCGCAGGCGATCTTGGACATGCGCCTCGCCCGTCTCGCCGCGCTCGAGCGCAAGAAGATCGAGGACGAGTACCTCGAGGTGCTCGCACTCATCAAGGAGCTGAAGGACATCCTGGCGAACCCGAAGCGCGTCTCCAAGATCATCGCCGCCGAGTACGCGAAGATGAAGGAGAAGTTCGGGGACAAGCGACGCACCCGCATCGCACAGGACGCCACACGCGAGATGTCGGATGAAGATCTCATCGCGGACGAAGACGTGGTGATCACGGTGAGCGGTCGCGGCTACATCAAGCGACAGCCGCTCACCGCGTATCGACAGCAGCACCGCGGCGGCAAGGGCGTCCGCGGCATGACGACGCGCGAAGAGGATGCGGTGAAATCCCTCCAGGTCGCGAATACCCACGACTGGGCCTTCTTCTTCACCAACAAGGGTCGCTGCTTCAGCACGAAGGTGCACGAGATTCCGGATGCATCGCGACAGAACAAGGGGATTCCGATCGTCAACCTGCCCGGGGTCCAGGTGGAGTCCGGCGAGGTTCCGGTGGCGACGGTCATCTTGCAGAACTTCAACGCAGGCGGCTACCTCGCCTTCTCCACCAAGAAGGGCGTCATCAAGAAGACGGCGCTCGAGCAGTTCGAGAAGGTCCGCTCGTCCGGGATCATCGCGATCACGCTCGACAAGGGCGATGAGCTTGCGCAGGTGATTCC
>CAINCM010000075.1 GCA_903847005.1 uncultured Chloroflexota bacterium
CATGTCGCGCGCCTCACGATCGACCACCTGCTCAACGCCTACCGAAGCGGTGCGATTCGGCCGATCCCGAGCGGTGTCGCCGCGCTGCGCCGCGCGGCGGGTCGCGGACCCGTTGCCGTAGCATCGGGGAGCCCACGCGAGGTCATCGCCACGGTGCTCGAGCTGCTCGGCCTCGCCGACGTTGTGCGCGACTATGTCAGTTGCGACGAAGTGAGCGCAGGAAAGCCGCGCCCCGATGTCTATCTCGAGGCGTGCCGCCGGATCGGCATCACGCCATCACGCTCCCTGGCGATCGAAGATTCGCTCGCCGGCGCACGTGCGGGCAAGGCGGCAGGGATGACTGTCGTCCTTGTGCCGCTCGACGGCGCCCCGTCTTCGGCGGGCGCTGAAGCGTATGCCGACGTGATCCTCCGCAGTCTCGACGAGCTCCCGTTCGCTGCACACGGGGCCTAGCCGGCGCTAGCGCTTGACGATGCCCGCCTTCGCACCGAGCGCGTCGTTGGAGGGCTCGATCAGATAGCTGCCATCTTCGAAGATGATCACGGGAATGGACTTCGCACCGGTGAGCTTCTCGATCATCTCCTTGGCCGCAGCATCTACGTCCACGTCGACGTAGGTATACGGGACGCCGTGCGCATCCAGGTAGCCCTTCGAGCGCCTGCAATCGCCACACCAATCCGCACCGTAGAGCGTGATCTTCTTCTCGTCTGCCATGGGGCCCCCACTCGCTTCGGCCGGCGGCGCCAGCCATCAGGGACATCGTAGCGGGTGCGCACGTGTGGCAACGAGCGCGTACGCTATGCGCATGGGGATCGCACGTCTGCTCGGGTTCACTGCACTGGTCGCTGCAGAGTGGGTGCGCGGCATCGGGCTCGTCGCGGCGGGCGCGCTCACCTATGGCCTCATGGGCGGCACGATGCCGGCCCCTGGCGGCTTCGATCAGCCCTTGGCGATCGCCGCGTTCCTCACCATCGCGCTCGGCGCAATCGACCTCCTCCTCGCCGCGCTCTTCGCGGCGACCGCGCTGCGGCTGCGCGCACTCAACCTGCCTGCCGATCGACCCGTGAACCTCCAGGCGGCATGGAGCGCGGCCCTCTCGCTCCTTCTGATCGCAGCGGGAAATCCCCTCGTCCCTCAGATCACGATGGTCGGGCTCGCGCTCCTCGCAGCCGCCTCACTGCGCCTGATCGGTGCCCGCGAGGGGCAGAACGGCTAGACTCCCCCGCATGGTTGGACCGGTCTATCTGACGAAGGCAGGACGCGAGGCGCTCGAAGCGGAGCTGCACGATCTCGTCCATGTTCAGCGTCCCGCGGTCATCGCGCGCATCAAGGCGGCGAAAGAGCTCGGGGACCTGCGCGAGAACGCCGACTACGAGATCGCCCGCAACGAGCAGAGCTTCATCGAAGGGAAGGTCCTCGAGATCGAAGAGAAGCTACGCAACGCCGAGATGATCAGCGAGAACGCGAGCACCGACCAGATCGGTCTCGGCACCACCGTCGAGGTTACCGCGGAGCGAAAGACGCGCACCTACATGATCGTGGGGTCGACCGAGGCCGACCCGAGCGGCGACCCGCCGAAGATCTCCAACGTCAGCCCCCTCGGCGCGTCACTCCTTGGCAAGAAGCTGGGCGAGAAGGTTCAGGTCACCCTGCCAAACGGCGAGAGCGTCACCTACACGATCAAGAAGATCTCCTGAGCGCACTGGGGTTTGCACCCCACACCGCTCCTCCGTCGAAGTGCTCTGACTTCCAGATCGGCACGTCCTGCTTGATCGATTCGATCAGCGCGCGACTCACGATGTAGGCGCGCTCTCGGTGCGGAGAGGCGACCACGGCGATCATGCTGATGGACCCCACCGGCACCACGCCGACCGCATGGACGACGCCGATCCCTCCCTGTTGCGCCAACCCGTCGCCGAAGAGTCGCTCGCAGATATCGGCGAGCTCGCTCTCCGCGTAGCCCTCCGCCGCCTCGTATTCGAGATGCGTCACCACGCTCGTGGCGAACGGTGCGGCGACCTCCTCCTCGCCGGGCGCTGGCGTGCCGGGTGTCACCCGTGTCCGCCCCACGAAGATCACGACCGCCCCGTCCTCGTCCGTGGCGACCTCGCGGACCAGCGCGGTCACGTCTGCGTCATGCAGCGGTGCTGGCACGATCCGCGTGACGATCCGCTTCTCTGCCCCACCGCTCGCCGGCGGGAGCAGCGCGTATTCGGCGTCCGGCACCACACGGATCTGACGCAGGTCGGCGTCGCGCGCTACGAGCGTGCCGCCCACTCCGATGCGCACATGTGGCCGAAGGGGGGCGAGTGCCCGCCGCGTCGTGAAGAAGGTTTCCACCAGATCGCTGAGCGTCGCACCCTCTCCAAGTTCGAGGGTCACCTCGCTCGCCCCTTCACGTGAGCGGATCAACGCAAAGAGTCGGACGCGCACCTGCATCGCTAGACGAGGATCCCCGCACCGAAGAAGAGTCCGCTCGCGAGGATCGTCCCCGTGATCACGGCGCCGAGATCGATGTAGAGCAGGCCGGTGGCCGACTCCATGGAGCGAGCGCGCGCGGTGCGCCAGCCTGCGTAGGTGAGCAGCGCCGGGAAGATGAGCCCGATGAGGAGTCGCAGCACGGCGAAGAAGTCCCACCCCGCACCGAACCCGCCGAATCCCATGAGCTGCCAGACGAGGAAGAGGGCAAGCTGCACGGCGACACCGACGCCGAGGGCTCGGCTCAGCAAGAGGAGCGGAGACTCTGGAAGCTTCGGTGTCACCAGATACCAGTGCGCCAAGACCATGGCGGCGAATGCGCAGCCGGTCACGCAGGTGAGGATGACCAGCTGCGAGGCAAGTGCGAACGCGATCATCGGCGTCTTCGCCCAGCCGAACGCGCCGACCAAGAGCACGCCGATGCCCACCGCCACGCTGATCGCTCCGACGATCCGTCCGTCGCTCCCACGGGCGATGCGCAGCGTCCAGAGCGTGGCGAGCGAGGCGACGAGCACGAGAAGGAGTCGGCGCAGCGCGTCGAGTTCAGCACCGGCCGCCTGGATCGGCGCGGAGGCGTCCGGCGCGGGGAGGGCGCCGTCTGCGAGCCAGGCGAGGAAGGCCCAGCCGCCGGCGGCGAACACGGTGAAACCGCGGTAGCCGCGCGTGGACTCAGCGCGATGGGTCAGCAGCAGCAGCGCGGCGAGCGAGCCGACGGCGAGGGCCACGAGCACCACCCAGTTGATGAAGGCGAGGGAACGGGCGATGCTCTCCACGGACATGCGGCGAGCGTAGCACCCGCGCGCAGCAGCACCTCCTCGCGGACGGCGCAACAATCGGCGAGAATGATGCGATGAGCGATACGCCTCGATCCGCACGAAGACGCGTCCCGCCTCCGCCAGCGCTGAGCACTCCGAACGCGGTGCCGGGCGAGGAGGCGCCGGTCGAGGCGGTGCGCGCGATCGCCGCGCTGCTCGGACGCGCGGCACTCCCTGGCCCGAAGTCTCGCCGCGCGCCCGCAACGCAACCGACCACGCCGTCCGACGCGGAGCAGAACGACGCCGCGCCGCCTCGTGGCGACCGCGAAGTCCTCATCGCCGGGAGCGTTGCAACGTTGAGCGACGATGCAGACGACGCGGTGCGCGATGCGCAGAAGCGCACACGGCGCGCCTGGAAACGCGTGCGAGAGGTGCTCGAACGACTCTCCTCAGAGGCGCCGGACGCGCTCTCGACCTAGCGCGTCTACTGGGGGTCTGCGAGGACGAGGAGTCGCAGCTCCGTCATCTCTTCGATCGACCAGCGAATCCCTTCGCGGCCGAGTCCCGACTCCTTCACCCCGCCGTAGGGCATGTTGTCGATGCGATAGGTCGGCACGTCGTTCACGATCACACCGCCGACCTCGAGCTGGTCGAATGCCGCGCGCACATGGGCAAGGTCGTTGCTGAAGATGCCGCACTGCAAGCCGAAGCGGCTCTCGTTGACCGACGCGATCACCTGAGCGAAGTCGCTGTAGCGCTCGAGGATCACGACCGGCGCGAAGGCTTCGTCGCTGCAGATGCGCGCGCTGCGCGGGACGTTGGCGAGGATGGTCGGTGCAAAGAGCCGTGGTTGGCCCGCCTGCACCGGCGCTCCGCCCGCGAGTACCCGTGCGCCCGCTGCGACGGCCTCGGCGATCCACTCTTCGGTGCGCTTCGCCGCGCCATCGTCGATGAGCGGGCCGACGTCGGTCGCCTCGTCGGCGGGGTCGCCCACCTTCAGCTGTGC
>CAINCM010000076.1 GCA_903847005.1 uncultured Chloroflexota bacterium
ACCCCGATCGCAGGGTTCAACGAGACGGTGCCGGAGATGGTGGCGCTCGGAAAGTTCTTCCGTGCCAACGGGCTCTATACGATCGTGCGCTGGAACGGCTTCTTCACCAACCCGCCGCTCAACATCAGCGACGAGGAGTTGGACTTCGCCTTTGACGTGATCGATCGCGGACTCTCGGAGGTCGACGCCGCGCTCGGACTCGCCTGATGTGCGCCGACCGCTCGCGAGGCACGCGGATCGGCGTAGAGCCCACGGCCCCTGTCCTCGTGCAGGTTGTTCGGGGCGACATCGTCGAGGCGCAGCATCGCGGCGACGTGGCGATCGTGGGGAGCGGCGGCGCTCTTCGCGCCTCGCTCGGTGCGGCCGACCGATTGATCTCCCTCCGCTCGGCGATCAAGCCTTTCACGGCGGTCGCGGTGCTCATGGCGGCGGAGTCGACCGGCGCCGAAATGGGAAGCGATGCGATCGCGCTCTCCGCAGCGAGCCACGCCGGCGCAGATGAGCATGTGGCGGTAGCCGAAGCGATGGTCGAACGCTACCGCCTCGACCCCGAACTTCTCGTGCACGGGCGTCCATCTCCGCTGCGCAGCGGTTCCAGCGGAAGCCTGCTGCAACACATGTGCTCCGGGCAGCACCTTTCGCTGCTCTTGCTGGCGCAGGCGCTCGGCGTGGATGCACGCGGGTACGACGACTATGCACACCCGGTGCAGAAGCGGCTGCGAGCCGTCGTTGGAGAACTCCTTGGAACAGATCTGGATGCGGCACCGTGGGGGATGGATGGCTGCGCGATCCCAACGTACGCAGTCCCGCTACAGGTTGCGGCGGAGGGGGCGCGACGCTGGGCGAATCCCGACGCCTCTGGGCTGTCGCCAGAGCTTTCAGCCGGCCTGCAGCGCGTCCGCGATGCGGCGATCGAGCATCCACGGCTCATCGCGGGAGGTGGTTTCCTCGACACGGATCTGATCCGCGGCGGGGAGGGGGTTGTGGTGGCGAAGCAGGGCGCCGAGGGTCTCTGCCTCGTGGGCGCGCCGGGGATCGGGATCGCGGTTCACACCGACGATGGAGATGCCGCAGCTCGTGCCGGCCGGGTTGCAACCGTTGCGGCACTTCGTGTTGCTGGCGCTGCAGTTGCGCGCGCATCGACGCTCGACGCGCATCGAGTGGTGTCACTCCCAGATCCGCGCGGTGGTTCGGCACTCGCTCGCGCAGAGGCGAGTCAGGCCTTCGAGGCCCTTCGACCGAGCTAGGCGTGCCCCAAGCGAACATGCGCGTGGGCGAGGCCTGGCAGGTGCTCGGTCTCCCTCCTGCGCCGACCGCAGAGCGCGTGAAGCGGGCATACCGCAACCTGGCAAAGTCGCTGCACCCAGACGCGGCCGGCGGACGAGCACGGCCGTCGGCCTTTGCGCGCCTCACCGAGGCGTACGAAGTCGCGCTCGCCGAAGCGCTCGCTGCGAATCGGCACGGTGCACCTCCGACAAGCACAGCGCCTTCGCCGCGACCACGACCGCGTCGTGCCGCACCCGTTCAATCGCCGACGTCGGATGCCGAGGACGAGCGACCACGAGCGCGTCCCGGGTCGACTACGTACGACGGAACCAGCGCGAGCGACCAAGATCAGGTTTGGAACGGGGCGGAGTGGGTTGGCGCGGACTCGGGAACGTACTGGCGCGTCAATCCGAAGGAGTATGCAGATCCGCGCAAGCACGGCGCGGAGTATCGTGCCCGTGGCAAACGTCCGATTCGACGCGACGGACGATCGCCGCGCGCACCTCTCTCCACAGCCCCGATCAGGGAGGTGCAGCGTTCGCCTGCAACGTGGCCGCGCATCGAGTGGCGACTCTTCTATGCGCTCGTTGCGTGGGCGCCCCTTCTCGCCGCCGAGCCGCTCCTCCCCGGGGCTGCCGTCGAGCTCCTCGTCTTCGGTCTGCTGATGCTCGCTCCGCGGGTCGCCTGGTCTGGTGCGCGCGGGAGCATCGCACTGCTCCTCGTTGCCATCCCCTGGTCGCTCGCCGCTGCGTTCGGTCTCCCGCTCCCGTCAACGGAGGGGGTCGGCGCGGTTGTGGCGCTGATCTGGACCGGCGCGTATGCCGCAGCCGCGCTCCTCTCCTGGAGCGGGCGACTCTCACCGCGGCCATGGCTCCTGCAGGATGCGGGGCGCGCGAACGACGCGGGGTAGGATTCACCTATGGTCGCCACTGCCCGCGCCCGCTCCACACGTGCTGCGCTGTCGGCCGCTGCGCAGGAGTACATCCTCGCGTTTCGATCTCATCCCGAGGTGGACGGGGTCACCCCTACGCTGGTCGCCAAACAGCTCGCGGTGAGCAAGCAGGCGGCGGCAGAGATGTTCAAGCGCCTTGCAGACGACAAGTTGATTGCCGGCTGCACCGGACATGCGCGACTCTGGAAGCTCACCGCGGCAGGCGAGGCTGCTGCCGATGCGATCTTCAAACGACACGCGCTGCTCGAGTGGCTCCTCACCGGAGTGGTCGGGCTCTCATGGGCCGCCGCGGATGCGGAGGCGCGACGCCTTCATGCGGTGATCTCTCCCGCGCTCGAGGAGCGTCTCAATCAGATGCTCGGGCAGCCTGAGACGTGTCCGCACGGGAATCCGATCGATCGTGCAGCCGAGGCGCGTCGGCCGAAGGGGAGGCCGCTCGCGGAGCTTGAGGCCGGCGAGGCGGCAACCATCTATCGGGTGACCGAAGCGGCGGAGGCGGATGGTGCACTGCTCAGCTACCTCGAGGCCCGCGGACTCGTTCCAGGCGCATCCGTCTCCGTGCTTTCGCGAAGCAGCTCTCTCGACTCTCTCACGCTCGACGGTCCGATCGGCCGGGCGACGCTCGGGCTCCGTCCTGCAGCGCTCGTCCACGTGCTTCAGGGGAGCGTCGACCAGAAGCTCTTCCATCGAGTGGCTGGAGCCGAGACATGAGCGGCGCGGTACGCGTGCGCATTGCGCCGAGCCCGACGGGGCCCTTCCACATCGGGACGGCTCGGACGGCGCTCTTCAACCTTCTGTACGCCCGCAGGACCGGCGGCACCTACATCGTGCGGGTCGAGGACACCGACACCGCACGATCGACCGCGGAGCACGAGGCTGACATCCTCGAAGGGCTGCGTTGGCTCGGGCTCGAGGCCGATGAGGGCATCATCTCGGCGGAAGAGGAACGCGGTTCGCGTGGTCCATATCGACAATCGGCTCGAGGCGCGCGTTACGCAGAGGTGGCGAGGCAACTCCATGCCCAGGGGCTCGCCTACCACTGCTTCTGCACGGCTGCCGAGTTGGATGCGGAGCGCAGCGCGCGCGAGAAGGCGAAGCTGCCACCCCGATACTCCGGTCGCTGCGCTGGCATCGCGGCGGATGATGCGGCACGACGTGTCGCGGCCGGCGAGCCCGCGGCGCTGAGATTCCGCATCAAGCCCGGTGTGGTCGTCGTCGATGATCTTGTTCGCGGTCGTGTAGAGATCGACGCCGAGGCGCTGGGTGGCGACCTTGTGATCCTGCGTGCGGACGGTTCTCCGCTCTACCACTTCACCGTGGTCGTCGACGACGCAGACATGGGGATCACGCACGTCATCCGTGGCGAAGACCACCTCTCCAACACGCCGAAGCACATCCTCCTCTTCCAGGCGCTTGGGGTGGCGCTTCCGAAGTTCGCCCACCTTCCGCTGATCCTGAATCCAGATCGCACCAAGATGAGCAAGCGCAAGAGCCAGACCGCAATCTCCGACTATCGAGCAGAGGGCTTCCTGAAGGAGGCGATCGTCAACTTCTTGGCACTCCTCGGATGGTCGACCGGAAGCGAGGATGAGATTCTCAGCGTGGAAGAGATCCAGGCGCGATTCGATCTTGAACACGTGCAGAAGGCGGGTGCGGTCTTCGATCGAACCCGACTTGAGTGGATCAACGGCCAGTGGATCCGGAGGCTGGCAAACGAAGAGCTGCTGTCGCGCCTTCGTCCCTTCTACGATCTCGCCGCCGCGGATGGCCGTCTCGCTCGCCCGGCGCGCGACGAGGAGATTGCGGCGCTCCTCCCGCTGATTCGCGAGCGCATACCGCTGCTCTCATCGGCGATCGAGCTCACCGATTTCCTCTTCATGGATTCGCTCGTGCACGATCCCGCACTCCTTGTGCCGAAACGGTGGGATGCGACGACGACGCGTGCGGCGCTGGAAGCGGCACGACCGCTGATTGCCGATGGAATCGGCGAAGGGGATGCGCCGCTGCTCGATGCACCAGACGCCCTCGAGGGGACTCTGCGTGCGCTTGCCGAGGGGGAGGGGTGGAAGGCGGGCGACCTCTTCATGGCGCTGCGCGCGGCAGCAACCGGCCGCACGGCAACGCCGCCACTCTTCGACAGCATGCGACTCCTCGGCCGAGCCACCACGCTCGCGCGCATCGACCAGGCGATCGCCACGCTGCGCGCGATCTGAGGCCCCGTTCACGCGCTGTTAACGAGAAGGCGGGAGGCTGAAGTGGTGAAGCATGACACGGCGCACATCCTCCTCGTCGAAGACGAGCGGCCGCTTCGCGAGGCGCTCGCGGATGCGTTGGCCGCCGAAGGATTCACGGTGGAGCAGACGGGCACGGGTGCCGCAGGACTTGCCGCGTTTCGCGCGCACACTCCCGATCTCGTGCTCCTCGATCTGATGCTCCCTGAGATGAGCGGTGTCGAGGTCTGCCGTGCGATCCGCACCAACTCCAGTGTGCCGATCATCATGGTGACGGCGAAGGCGTCTGAGACGGATCGCATCGCAGGCCTCAACCTGGGTGCCGACGATTACGTGACAAAGCCGTTCTCCTCCCGTGAGCTCTCGGCTCGCATCCGTGCCGTGCTACGCCGCGGCGGAGCCGCTCCTGCACCGAGTCGCGAGCGCCTGGTGCGAATCGGCGAGGCGGAGATCGACCTCGACGGGCAACGGATCCTTCGCGACGGAGCGGTGGTCCATGTGAAGCCGAAGGCCTTCCAGCTCCTCGCCTTCCTGATTGCCAACGCGGGGCGTGTCTACAGCCGTGAGCAGTTGTTGGATCGCGTCTGGGGCTACGACTATGCGGGCGAGACGCGCACCGTGGACGTCCACATGCACGCCCTCCGCCGAGCGGTAGAGGCGACGCCGGCCCACCCCGTGGCCCTGCAGACCGTCCGCAACATCGGCTACGTGCTCCGACAGAGTGCCTGACCTCCCACTCTCGCCGCGAGCTGGGCGGCGCGGGTAGGATGACCAGATGCGAATAGGGAACCTCTTCTTCAGCACGCTTCGCGAGGACCCCGCCGATGCGGAGATGCCCTCCCATCGACTCTTGCTGCGAGCCGGGTACATCCGCCCGCTCGGGGCCGGGATCTACTCGCTCCTGCCACTCGGCATGCGCGTCAACATGAAGGTCACCCAGGTGATCCGCGAGGAGATGAACGCGATCGGCGCACAGGAGATGCTCATGCCAGTCGTTCACCCCGCCGATCTCTGGCGAGAGACCGGGCGCTACGACCAGATCGGCCCTGAGATGGGCCGTTTCAAGGATCGTGGCGGACGAGACATGGTGCTCGCCATGACCCATGAAGAAGTGGTTGCCGATCTCCTCCGCAAACTCGTGAGTTCCTGGCGACAGCTTCCGCAGCAGCTCTATCACTTTCAGACGAAGTGGCGAGATGAGCCGCGCTCGAGGGGCGGACTGATCCGGGTGCGCGAGTTCACCATGAAAGACGCGTACTCGGCGGATCGCGACGAGGCGGGGCTCGATCACTCGTACGCGCTCTACTACCACGCCTATACGCGCATCTTTGCGCGGCTCGGCCTGAAGACGATGGCCGTTGCGAGCGATGTCGGCATGATGGGCGGTACGCAGGCACATGAGTTCATGGCGCCGAGCGAGTTCGGCGAAGATACCCTGGTGATCTGCGACTCGTGCGCGAGCGCCTCGAATCGGCAGGTCGCGCGCGTGCGCAGGGCGGTGCCCGCTGCAGCGGCCCCACTCGAGCGCGAAGAGGTGAAGACCCCGAGCGCATCGACGATCGAGGCGCTGGCAGCCCAGCTCGGCGTTCCGCAAGCGCAGACTGCGAAGGCCGTCTTCTTCGCCGATCGCGAGAATCGACTGATCGTGGCGATTGTGCGCGGCGACGATGATGTGGAGGAGACGAAGCTGACGAACGCGATCGGCGCCCGCGACCTCCGTCCGGCGCGCGAAGAGGAGATCACCGCGGCCAAGATGGTGCCCGGCTACGCCTCGCCGATCGGTGCAACGGGAGCGCTCGTGGTCGTCGACGAACTCGTCGCCGCCTCGCCGAACCTTGTCGCGGGAGCGAACAAGGAGGGCTACCACTACAAGAACGTCAACATCCCCCGTGACTTCACCCCTGACCACGTCGTGGATCTGGCGTCGGCGAAGACGGGCGACGGCTGCCTCGCCTGCGGCTCGCCTCTGCGGTTGGAGAAGGGGATCGAGGTAGGGAATATCTTCAAGCTCGGCACTCGGTACACGGCGGCGCTCGGCGCCGAGTATCTCGACGAGGCCGGGGTCAAGCGCCCCATCATCATGGGCTCCTATGGGATCGGCGTCGGTCGCGCCGCCGCCTGCGTGGCCGAGGCGTACCACGACGAGAAGGGCTTGGCCTGGCCGACCGCCGTGTCGCCGTTCGATGCGCAGGTCGCGCTGCTGGGCGCCAACAAGGACCCACGCGTCGAGTCCTCCGCCGCCTCGCTCGAGGCTGCTGCGACGAGCGCCGGTCTCGAACTCCTGGTCGACGATCGGGAAGAGTCGCCGGGCGTGAAGTTTGCCGACGCCGAGCTCCTCGGCTCTCCGTGGACCGTGACCATCTCTCCGCGATCGCTCGACGCCGGGGGCGCAGAGATGACGCGCCGCTCGACAGGCGAGCGGAGTGTGGTGCCGCTCGATGAGGTCGTGGAGCGGATCGTTGCGCACAAGCGCGCTGAGCGCGACGCGGTCGAGAGCGACCTGGCGGCGCGTGGCTTCCCAGCGACCTATGCTGGCGCGCCCTCGGGCAGATGAGCGAGACGGTCAACCCAACGCTCCTCTTCGCCGCACTCTTCGCCGCCGCGACCTTCATCCTCGCGGTGAGGTTGCGACGCCGCCGCAACCAGGCCGACGACAGCGCGTCTCGCGCCATCCGCGAAGGCGAGCGTGCCGATCGCGAATCGGCACGGGCCGATCGTCGCGCGCAGCGCCTCGATGCGCTGCTTGATGCAACCGACGATGCCGTGTTGCGGGTCCTCCCGGACCTGACGATCCGTGCGGCGAGTCCCGCGAGCAAGGAGATCCTGGCGCGCGAGGTCGAAGATCTACGCGGACGACCGTTGATCGAGGCGACGGTCGACCATCGACTCGAGGAGCTTGCCCGTGAGGCGCTCAACGGTTCGGTCGCTCGCGGCGAAATCTCGCTCCGCGACCTGCGTCCCGGGCACTCCGATGAGATGCGGCACGTGCAGGTGACCGCAGCGCCCGACGGTGATGAGGGTGCCTGGATCCTGCTCCGTGACCTGACGGAGATCGTGCGCCTTCGTCAGATTCGTACGGAGTTTGTCGACAATCTGTCGCATGAGCTGCGCACGCCCCTGAGCACGATCCGACTCCTTGCCGAGTCGATCGCCACGGCGAGCGAACGCGGAGATGTCAGCGGCGCGAAGGAGCGAGCCGCGCAGATCGAGGTCGAGGTGTTGCACCTTGTTCAGATGGCCGATGAGATGCTCGATCTCGCTACGCTCGAGGCGGGCGAGGTGGCGTTGCGAAGTGCGCCGGTGGACCTCCTCGCGCTGGCGCAGGAGACTGCCGCGCGCTTCTCTCCGGTTGCCACGCGGCACGGCGGTGAGATTCGGGTCGAGGAGATCGGCACGGGGCCGTGGGTGGTCCCGGGTGACCGAGATCGACTTCGGCAGGTCCTCGCCAACCTCGTCCACAACGGCGTGAAATACAGCCGTCCAGAGGGGAGGGTCACCATTCGCCTGACCCAGGCCGCAGCGGCGGATCCGAACCCGTGCGTTGAGATCCAGGTTGCAGACGAGGGGATCGGCATCGAACGACGTCACCTCTCACGGATCTTCGAGCGCTTCTACACCGTCGAACGAATTCCAAACGAGACGCCCTCCGTCGGTGGTGCCGGCACCGGCCTCGGACTTGCGATCGCACGTCACGCGATCCTTCGACACGGTGGAAGCATCGAGGTCGACTCGACGGTCGGCGTGGGGACGACGTTCACCATCCGCCTTCCGCTCCGCTGAGCGCAGCACCGGTGAACCCGCGCAGCGAGCGACGAACAGCTGCGGCGGCGGCGCGTGATGCCGGTCGCCCCCTGCTCCTCGCACACCGCGGCGTCCATGGCGGCGGGTTGGGACACGCAGAGAACTCGCTCCCCGCGCTTGTCGCGGCGCTGAGTGCCGGCTGTGACGGCGTCGAGTTTGACGTGCGCTTCTCACGTGACGGGGTGCCAGTCGTGGTCCACGACGCAACCCCTGTCTCGCACGCACGGGGATCAGCGTGCGGTGCGCGATCTCGATCAGGTCGAGCTGCAAGGTCTCGGCGTACCAGCACTCTCGGATGTGCTCGCCGCTCTTCCGCACACGTGCTTCATCGACCTCGAGCTGAAGGTGCCACCGCTGCCAGGTTTCGCTTCCACGCTGCGCGAGTGGCGTGGTGCGAGCACTGAGTCGCTGGTGATATCAAGTTTCGACGAAGCCGCACTTCGAGAGATCGGCGAGCGCGCCCCAGAGTGGCCGTGCTGGCTCAACGTCGAGGTCGCAGCCCCTGACACGCTCGCGCGTGCACGCGCGCTCGGAGCCGTTGGCGTCTCCGTAGAGAAAGGGCTGCTCGGCAGCTCGTTGGCGACAGAGGCCCATGCTGCGGGGCTCGAACTCGCCGTCTGGACGCTTCGCACACGCGAGGAGCTTGAGCTCCTCTCTCGCCCGGGGCTCGTCGCCGCCTGCGTGGAGGGTGACGCGCTCTAACGCTCGTCTTTCGGCGCGCGGAAGAGCGATGGCGGGGCGATCGTGACGAGGCGGCCGCTCCCCGCGCTCACGCCAATAGGCAGGTCGATCCTGATCAGCGCACCCTTCTCGACCACGAGGCCGGCGTGACCGGTCAGTTCGTTCAGCAGCCGACTCAGGTTCGGTTCATGCCCAACAAGCGCAAGGCGCGAGATCTCCTTCTGGTCGAACATCCGTGAAAGCTGTGCAAGCGGGGGGCCGTCGAGCAGCCGGTCGTCCGCGATCGCCTCAACCTCGAGCACCGCAGAGAGCACGGTTGCGGTCTCCGCGCAACGACGCGCGGGTGAGTGGCGAATAACGTCGAGTCGAGTCTCTGCGGCGAGCATGGTGGCGGCGAGACGTGCGACCTGCTTCACGCCTTTGCCGCTCAGCGGTCGTTCGCTATCTGGGCCGATCCATTCGGAGGGATCGCCCGCGTCGGCGTGGCGGAGGAGATAGAGCGTCTGCTCGGCGCGAGCCGCCTTCGCCGCGCTCACGGATTGAGGTCTTCGACCTCGCCGGAGACGAGGTAGACGATAT
>CAINCM010000077.1 GCA_903847005.1 uncultured Chloroflexota bacterium
CGCAGCGGCTCCACTTCGGCGCTGAGCCTGCTCTTCCTGAGCTTCCTCGTCCCCGCCGTCGCCCTTTCGCCGATCTCCGGCGTCTGGGTTGATCGACTTGACAAGCGACTTGTCCTCATCGTGGCGAACTTCACGCGCGCGGTCGCATTCTTCCTCATGCTCGGCAGCGTCGATGCGCTCGGCATCGTGTTGCTGCTGAACATCTTCGCCAGCTTCATGACGACCATCTTCGCACCCGCTGAACTTGCGATGATCCCGCTCCTTGTTCGCAGAGATCAGCTGACGTCGGCGAACGGTCTCTTCACGTTCACGTTGAACGCCGCTTTTGCACTCGGATTCGCGCTCATCGGCCCCGCGGTGGTGCGCATCGCAGGGCCCGAGGCTTCGATCATCCTGGTGGCCGTGCTCTTCCTTGTTGCCGGCCTCCTCTGCATTGGCCTCCCATCTGCACCGCCGGTCGCCCACGCAGAAGGCCTCATCGGTTCCACGCGAGCGAGCACTCGCACCACCACATCAGAACTGGCCGAGGGTCTCCGCTACATCCGCGCCAACGGCTCCGTTGGCTGGTCTCTGGTGTACCTCGCGATCGCCGCAAGTGTCGTGGGTCTGATGGGGGTGCTCGGACCAGATTACGTGGCCGACGCACTCGGACTCGAGGCACGTGACTTCTGGCTCATCGTTCTTCCGATCGGGCTCGGTGTGGTCACCGGCATCTTGACGCTCAACAGTTGGGGGAAGGCAGTCTCTCGTCGAAGGCTGATCGAAGGCGGCCTGCTCGGAGTGGGGGCGGGCCTCGCCCTGTTGGCGCTCGCTGAACCGATCAGCGCGGCGATTTCGGATGGCGCGAGTTCTCTCGGTGGCCTGCCGATCGGCCCCGGAGCCTCGGCGCTCGCAACGGTGATCTTCATCGCCTACTTTGCCGGCGCGGCGTACGGACTCGTGGCGATACCTGCCCAGACGGCACTGCAAGAAGAGCTCCCAGTCGAGGTACGCGGGCGCGTCTTTGGCGTTCTCAACATGCTGGTCAGCCTCGGCAGTTTTGTGCCGATCATCGCCGTCGGACCGATCGCGGACACCTTCGGGGCAACGAACACGCTGCTCGGCGTCGGGGTGAGCATCGCCGGGGTCGCCCTGCTCTCGATCGTGCGCGGGCCGCGCCGCGTGGGCGGCACTAGCGCGTCGTAGCCTCTTCCTTTGCCGCCGCGACCGCGATCGCCGCGGCGAGCCCAGCGTTCGACTCTGCGAGAGCAAGGTTGGCAGGGATCGATCTGGCGGCAGTCGCATGGGCGATCGCGGCGAGGATCGCGGGGGTCGCCGCTGGTCCTCGCGCACCGACCGCTGCTGCAGCAGCGAGACCTTTCTCGATCGCCTCTGAGATCTCGCTCGAAGGTATCTCGCTCGCAACCGGGATCGGGTTTGCGATCAGCAGCCCGCCGCCCCATCCGATCGCTCGAGCCGCGCGCATCATCGCGGCCACCTCTCCTGGGGTCTCCGCCCGATGCTGAAGCGGTAGTCCGCTGCTCCGACTCCAGAAGGCGGGGAAGTCGTCCGTCTGATAGCCAACGACGGGGACGCCGAGCGTCTCCAGGACTTCCAGCGTTTTCGAAAGATCGAGGAAGGCCTTTGCGCCCGCGCTCACGACGGCCACGGGGTGCCGGGCCATGGCACCCAGGTCGGATGACACGTCGAAGCTCGCCTCCGCACCACGATGCACGCCGCCGATTCCGCCGGTGGCGAAGACGCGTATTCCAGCGAGGTGTGAAACCGCAACGGTCGCCGAGACGGTGGTGACTCCGGCGGCGAGGTGCTGTGCGACGGCAACGGGAAGGTCGCGTTCGGCGAGCTTGACGGATGCGTTGAGGAGCCGCTCTTCCTCGCCTGGCTCGACCCCAGCGACGAGGACACCATCGAGGATGCCGGTGAGCGCGGGTACGGCTCCCGCGGCTCGTATCGCGTTGTCGACACGCTCGTAGCAGTGTCGGTTGTGTGGGGCGGGGAGCCCAAGACTCGAGGTGATCGTTGACTCGAGCGCAACCACGGCGCCGCCCGCGGCGAGCGCCCCTCGGACCTCTCGCGAAACCCTCAACTCCACGTCAAACCCCTCCCTGTCGCTGCAGGTGCACCCGTGCAGCGTGGTGTCCAGCGCGGAGTGCATCCTCCCATGATGCACCACGTGCGCGTGCGACAAGTAGGCCGCCAGCGAACGCGTCGCCCGCTCCGGTGGAGTCGATCGCTCCCCCCAAGGGATCGGCAGCGCTCGACGCGAGGGTCTCGCCGTCTGCTGTGCGAACCTCGGCGACGCCGGCGCCGCGTTTGACGATGAGCGTCGGTCCAGGGATCGGGCGGTGCAGGAGGTCGAGATACTCCGCCTCTTCCTCGTTGGCAAAGAGGTGTGTTGCCCCGCTCGCGGCGAAACGCGAACGGCTCTCCTCCGGGCCCCACTCGGCGAGTGCGCCAACAGATGAGGCATCGAGTGACGTTGGGATGCCAGCGGCGTTCGCCTCTCGAAGGAGGCGCAGCGTGGTTGACGCGAGCGGCTCGCCGATGAGCGAGTAAGCGGGGGCGTGGAGCCAGTCGGCCCCACTCAGCAGCGCCGGCCCCGGGTATTGGAGACTCGTTGCGACACCACGATCAGGAAGCATCGTTCGCTCCCCGTCCGGCTCGACGACCACGATGATCGACGGGCTGCGCCCCGCCCGCTGGAGGATCGGTTCGACACCCGAGGCGCGGAGGGCCGCCTCGAGGGTGTCGCCAGTGGCATCGCTCCCGATTGCGCCGAAGAATATGGCGCGGCCCCCTGATGCGGCGGCCGCGACCGCAACGTTGGCAGCGCTTCCGCCGCGTCTGCGCGTGATCTGTGCTGCAGCGTCACTGCCGCGTCGCCACGGCGCAGTGAGTCGGACTGCGATCTCGTCGATGAGATCGCCGACGCTCACGATCAGCGGCGCGCCGGCCGACCGACTCCCCATGGGCTTGCCGCTCACGTCACTCATAGGCGGGGAGTGTATCGGCTATCCTCTGAGGCCTCGGGCGGTTAGCTCAGTTGGTTAGAGCGCAGCCTTGACATGGCTGAGGTCACAGGTTCGAGTCCTGTACCGCCCACCAGAAGCCCGAGGAGGCAGGGAAGCGACACATGGCCGACGAAGGGGTACGAGACGCACTCGAGGAGGAGCTTCTCGCCGCCCCCGCGCGCGGGTCCGCCGATGAACTCCTCGACGCGGGCGCTGCGGACCACTTTGGCCGCATGCGTCACTCCGCAGCACATGTGATGGCCGAGGCGGTGATGCGCCTGTTCCCCGGCGTCAAGCTCGGCATCGGCCCCGCCATCACCGACGGCTTCTACTACGACTTCCTCCTCGAGCGCCCGCTGACGCCGGATGATCTCTCGGCCATCGAAGCGGAGATGGCGAAGAGCATCGCAGCGGATCACACCTTCAAACTCGACGAGTACTCGTTCGATGAGGCCCGTGCCGCCCTCGTCAAGTTCGACCAGCCGTTCAAGGTCGAGATCATGGATGATCTCGCTGCAAAGGCCGCACAGGACGGCCAGGCGACGCCGAACGTCACCACCTACACGCATGGAGAGTTCCAGGATCTCTGCCGCGGGCCGCACGTTGAGAGCACGGGCAAGATCGGCCCCTACAAGCTTCTCTCTGTTGCTGGCGCATATTGGCGCGGGAAGAGCGACCGACCGATGCTCCAGCGCATCTACGGGACCGCATGGGATACGCAGGAGGAGCTCGATCAGTTCATCTGGCGTCGAGACGAGATGAAGAAACGGGATCATCGTCGCCTCGGCGTCGCGCTCGACCTCTTCTCGTTCCACGATGTCTCGCCGGGGAGTGCCTTCTGGCATCCGAAGGGACAGCTGCTCTGGCGCACCCTGGAGGGCGCGATGCGCGAGCTGCAAGATGCGCGGGGCTACCACGAGATCTCCACGCCGATCATCGTCAGCAAACGACTCTGGGAGCAGTCCGGGCACTGGGAACTCTATCGCGAGAACATGTTCATCATCGAGTCGGAGGGCGAAGAATTCAGTCTCAAGCCGATGAACTGCCCGGAGAGCACCGTGATCTACAAGACGAAGACGCGAAGCTACCGCGATCTCCCCCTGCGTCTCTCCGAGTACGGACGGCTGCATCGCAACGAACTCTCCGGGACGCTGAGCGGTCTGACGCGTGTTCGCCACTTCATTCAGGATGACGGACACATCTACGTGCGGCCGGATCAGATCGAGAGCGAGATCGACGCGCTTCTCGGCGAGGTTGCCACCGTCTACGGCTGGTTCGACCTCCCCGTCGAGTTCGTCTTCTCGACCAAGCCTGCAAAGGCGCTTGGAGA
>CAINCM010000078.1 GCA_903847005.1 uncultured Chloroflexota bacterium
GAGAGAAACCTCTCGACCCTCATCCTCTGATGTTGGAGCGCCCGCATCTTGTCTGGACCGAAAGAATGCAATCTCACGAGATGACGCTTTTGACAGGTTGCTCCGATTCGAACTCCAGCCGCAGACGGGCCCCTCCGAGGGGGGAGTCTTGAATGACGAGGCTTCCCCCAAGCTGCCTCACTGCAGCGCTTGCAATGGCGAGGCCGAGCCCCGAGCCTTGGCCGCCTCGGCCGCTCTCTACACGAGCAAACGGCGCCATGACGGCGTCTCGATGCGCAAGCGCGATGCCAGGACCGTCATCGTCGACCAGCAAGACCGCCGTTCGACCCGCCAGTTCACAACCGATCAGAACTCGTGATGCGGCGTGTTGCACCGCATTTTCGAGCAGCGCGTCGAGCGCGCTCTCCAAGATCGACTGTGGCGCCAAGAGCCTGGTGCTCTCGAGAGCACGAAGGGAAGTCTCGACCCGTACTCCGGGCGGTGCGATCAGCGTGATGCGACGAACCGCTTGGTTGATGATCGAGTCCAGATCTGCAGAGTGCTGATGAGCCGCAGCAGATTCAGGGGGAAGGCTCGACTGCTTCAGAAGGTTGCCCACCATCCTGTTGAGCCTTCGCGATTCGCCCTGAAGATCTTTGAGGAGCTGCTCTTGCGCGGGAGCGACGGCCTTGCGGTCTGCCAGCAGCTCCACGCCTGCGGAGATGACGGCTGCGGTCGTACGCATTTCGTGGCTTGCGTCCGCAATCAAGCGCTGTTCACGCTTGACGGCGCGATCGAGCGGTCTCAGGGCCGTGAATCGCAGGAGAAGGTAGACGCAGCTTGCGCCGACGAGGCTCAGGGCTATCAGCAGGCCCGCCTGCCGCGGGACGTCACCGCCCGCGTTGGCGTTGCGCGGTGCGGCGGCGTAGGCGAGGAGTATTGCGCCATCCGCGAGCCGCTGGGTGCCCACACGCACTGCGACGGCAATGCCGTTCGACGTCAGCTCTCCCGTTTCTAGGCGAATCACAGGCGCAGAAGTCGCCAGGAACCCCCTCAAGGATTCAAGTTGCTCCAGCGAAGCGCTCGAAGCTTGAACTGAACCGTCAGCCTTGAATAACGCAATCTGCACCACTTTCAGAGCGGGCGATTCGAGAGACAAGAGTTTGCTCACATCCTTTCCTGTGGCGAGCCTGTCGGCCGCACGCTCGATGCGAGTGCGTATGCGAGAATCGACTGTGGACTGGGTGTCGACTTCGAGCACAGCGCCGGTCAACAATGAGGTGGCAACGACGATTGCGGCTATCGACGTGAAGACCAGCACTGCGGACCAACGGGTGATGCGCTGCATCAGCCGCGCGGGGCGGTTCATACTCCGGACCCCATCTGGTACCCGGCACCGCGAACAGTGGTGATCAGCGCATCAATTCCAATCCCCTCCAGCTTCCGGCGCAACCTGCTGACCGTGAGGTCCACGACGTTGTCGTAGAGATCTTCGCTCGCACCCCAGACCTCCTCAATGATCTTTTCGCGAGACACGCAGACTCCAGCGTTTCGTGCGAGCAAGGCTGCAAGCGCATACTCGCGAACGGTAAGCTCCGCTTCGTTTCCTTTGAAGCGCGCCACGTGTCGGACTTGATCGAACGTCACACCTTCGACCGCAAGATCCGCCCTCATGCTCCCGGTGCGGCGAGCTGCTGATCGCTCAGCCAGCAGTCGGACTCTGGCGAGCAGCTCGGCGTACGCGAAGGGCTTCGCGAGGTAATCATCGGCACCCGACGTAAGGCCGATCACCCGATCGTCCACATCTGACATTGCAGTCAACAGGATGATCGGGACATCGCTCCCTGCGGCTCGAATTTTACCGACGATCGAAAGGCCATCCAGCCCTGGTAGCCGACGGTCCAACATCACCAGGTCCCAGGTCTCGGCGATCGCACGATCGGCGCCTTCGGCTCCATCTTCGACCAAGGTGAGATCGACGCCGTCTTCGTTTAACGCCTTGGCGATCATCGGGCCGAGCCGCGTATCGTCTTCTACCCAGAGGATTCTCATCTGGGAACTGTAGCGACGACGTTCGCGCGCCAGTTGTCAGCCTTGACAGGCTTCGCACGGGTGGAGCGGGCTCCGCTACAATCCCCCTCCGGCGCCGATGTAGCTCAGTGGTAGAGCAGCTGTTTCGTAAACAGCAGGCCGTGAGTTCAATCCTCACCATCGGCTCCAGACCCCCGCCAGCCCCCGTACGCCCCCTCGGCTACCATCAAAGGACGCCGCCAACGTTGTGGCTTAGTCGAGGAGGACCTGTGGGCGAGAACGAACTCTTCACCCCGCTCGGACTGGGCTTCGGCATCTTCCTCATCGGCGCGTTGGCGATCGACTTCGGCATCCTCCGACGCAAGGGCACCCATGTGGTGCCCGTCAAGGAGGCGGCCGCCTGGACGCTCGTCTGGATCGTCCTCGCCATCCTCTTCGGCATCGGGATGCAGTTCTACTGGCAAAACGGCACCAAGACCACGGAGTACTTCGTCGGCTACCTCGTAGAGAAGTCGCTCTCCGTCGACAACATCTTCGTCTTCACGATCATTTTTGCGTCGCTGAAGACACCACCGAAGCTGCAGCAGATGGCGCTGATGTGGGGCATCCTGATCGC
>CAINCM010000079.1 GCA_903847005.1 uncultured Chloroflexota bacterium
CTCCGAGGAGTCCGACGTGCACACGACCGAGGCGCGGGAGATCGACTTCGATCCCATTGCGACCGCGCGGGCGAACCTCGCCGTGCGTGGCGACAGTGAGCGGCGCGCCAACCTCGTGCGCTCGCTCTTGCACCACACGCAACGCACCGCCGCGCTCGCTCGCACCGGTCACCGCTCGGTCCCCTGACAGGATGATCGCCGCCTTCTCCCTGGCGATCAGTTCGATGGTGTCGCCGAGGTACTCCTGGTGATCGAGCCCGACATTGGTCACCACCGCCACGCCGCCATCCCAGGCGTGCATGGCGTCGAGGCGCCCACCGAGTCCGACCTCGACGACCGCGCGGTCGATGCCCGCACTGCGAAAGCCGTCGAAGACGACCCCTGCAAGCAGTTCGAACTCTGTCACCGGGCCAACCGAGGGCTCGACCTGGTCCGCGGCAGCGAGTGCGCGGTCCACGGCGACGGCGAACTGCAGCGGCGCGAGCGGCTCACCGTTGATGCGGATCCGCTCGCGATACGAGATCAGATGCGGCTTCGGCGTGCTTCCGTGTCGCACGCCCCCTGCATCAAGGGCGGCGGAGACGAGTGCGCTCACGCTCCCCTTTCCATTGGTCCCCGCAATGAGTGCGCCGCGCACGCCGCGCTCGGGGTGTCCGAGCGCTTCGAGGAGCGCAACGGAGCGCTCGAGGCCGAGTCGCACGCCGAAGCGACCGCGTGCGCTGATCGCAGTCTGCGCCGCGGACCACGCCTCCGGTCCACGCGCTTCGGCGATCGCGCGGCGCATCCGATCACGCGCCGCTTCGACCTCGCGCCGCAGCGCATCGACAACAGCTGGGTCGGTCGGCGACTCTGGCATCCACTGAGCGTAGCGGTGAATCTGCTCCGCGTGCCACAATCAGGGGCATGGCAGGGTTCAATCGGCCCGGATCGCAACCGCCAGGGCGACGCGGTCTCTTTGCCAACCGCAGCGAGCGTCGCGGCGATGATCGCCGACAGTTCCGCCGTGTGGACTCAGCGGCACCGACGCGCGCCGCGGTCTCGTACACATCTCAACGTGCGCCGAAGGGCGGTGGAGGTTCGTTCGGTCGCGCGATCACCACGCTGATCACGCGCCTCGTTGGGCTCGGCGCGGTCGTCATCCTGATCGTTGCTGCCGTCCTCGGCGTGCGACTGGTCATCTCACTCGGTGAACCGACGCAGAGTGCCGCGCCGAGCGACGCGGTCCCCTCCGCCGCCGCTGGACGACCGCTCATCGTGGCGCCCGATCCTGCAACCGTCGCGTCGTCCACGATCACCATCCGTGGCTCGCTCCCCGACGATCTGCTCGGCATCAGCAACGCGCTGCTGCGCATCAGCGTCGTCGGGGCAGACGGCGCTCAGCGCACCGGTGCAGAGATCGAACTCCCTCGCACCCCCGGCTTCGAGGTGAGCAGCATCCCGCTCACCGAAGGCGAGAACGAGATCACCGCGGTCGTAGTGGTGGATGGCGTCGAACGAACGCCGAGCGATCCGATTTCGGTCACCCGCGACAACACCGCGCCACCCGTCGAGATCACCTCGCCGACCCCAGGGCAGCTGGTGAGCGGCGCAGAGGTCACCGTGCGCGGGACGAGCGAAGCTGGCGTGGAAATCCTCTTGCGCAACGACACGTCGGGGCTCACCGCGTCGGGCAAGGCGAACGGAGACGGAAAGTATGCGGTGAACATCTCGCTCCGCGACGGGGTGAACCTCCTCACCGTGGTTGCCACCGACACGGTGGGAAACAGCGCGCGCAGCAGCGTGGAGATCACCACGAACGCCTCGGTCGGCCGCGTGATTGTGGTGGCGAATCCCGCAACGATCTTCTTGAACAAGTCGCCGAAGGCGTTCCGCATCACGTCCACGGCAACGGACTCGACCGGTGCGACCGTGTCGGGGGCGACCGTCTGCATGATGATCACCGCGCCGGGGCTGGCGCCGATCTCGCTCCCCTGCACGACGTCAGATTCAAACGGCCGTGCGATCGGCGAATACACGTTCCCCGAAAACTACGAGACCGAGGGGCGCGGACTCATCCTCGTCACCTACACCCTTCCGCAGGGCGATCCGCTTGAAGCGACCACGCCGTTCACCGTGAAGAAGAAGCCGTGATGGACGGCGGCAATCTCGCCTGGCAGTACCCTGCATGCGGCGCCCTGCAAGAGGAGACGGGGCGCTGTTGGGTCTGCCAAGCCCCGACGACCGCGTGCGGCACCTGTCGCCATCTCCGACGCGCCGTCGTGGGAAAGATCAGCTACTGCGGGATCGACAAGAAGAGAAAGCTCATTGCAGAGAGCGATGTCCGACCATGCTGGACCGCGCCGGTGGAACTACAGCGCGCCGCGAGCCATGGACGCCGTGTTGACGGCGCAGATGTGCGCCTCCCGCGACTCAGTTGGGCGAGCGGCGGTCTCTGGGAGGGGCTGGAGGCGTAGCGCTACGGACAGCCGGCGAGTGGCGTCCCGAATGGGCTCGTCGACACGATGGTCACGAGGCTTCCGCTAGGAACCAGCACGCCCGCCGCAGGCGAGATCACGTCGACGATCTCCGTTGGGTCAAGGGCGGCCGACGCAGGGTCGAGTGCGAGCCCGACCGACTCGAGCATCAGCGCCGCCTCGCCGACGGCAACGCAGCGCAGCACCGGAACCGCAGTATCCGCAACACCCGAAGGGGAGGCGCTCGATCCGGGCGACGGTTCAGGTCCGAGCGAGACCACGAGGTCGACACGGCTCCCGTTCGCCACCTGAAGTCCCGCTCGGGGGTTCTGCTGCAGCACGCTCCCCAACGGTGCGTCAGGCGACCAGGCCGAGATGACCTGGCCGAGCCGAAGGTTGGCGGCGCGAAGTTGCCGTGTCGCCTCCTCCTCGGTTGCGCCGAGCAGATCGGGCACCACGGCGAGTCCGCTCCCCGCCACCACGCGCACTTCGATCACGCTGTCGAGCGGGACGAGGGTCGAGGGGTCTGGCGACTGCGAAAGGATGGTGTCCACCGGGAGCGATTCTGACGTGACGCGCTCGGTGACCTTGATGCGCAGTCCGAGCTGTTCTGCGATCGGGATCGCCTCGGCGAGGGTGAGCGAGGTGATCGGCGGAACCTTGACGTTGTCGTCCGGTCCCGCGCCTGCGTTGATCAAGCGCAAGCCGAAGATCACCACCGCGAGCAGGGCGACAACCGTCACCGCAACTCCTGCAATCGTGAGCAGTGTGGCGCGCAGCGACATCGCTTCGTCCTCTTCCGGCGGCGTCGCTTCGTCAAACGGATCGAGCGGCGACTCTGGTTCGCCGGGGCCCGCCTCGCCGGCCACGCGCGCTACGCGCGTCCCTGCGAGCGCACGCGGTGCTCCCGCAGCAGGGCCGACCGCTCGCGGCGGGATCGACGTTCGCCCAACCTTCACCACGTACGACTCCAGCGCATCTGCGACGAGCGTTGCACTCTGCGTTCGCTTCGACGGACGTGCGGCGAGCAGCTGAAGCGTGATCGCTTCGAGCTCCGCAGGGATGTCTGGTCGCAGCGTGCGCGGCGAAGGAGCCGTCTCGTCGGCGTCGCGCAGTGCGGGTCGCCGTCCGGTGAGCAGTTCGAAGAGCACCACCCCGAGTCCGTAGAGATCCGACGACGCCGTGGCCGGAGCGCCTGCCGCAACCTCTGGCGCCACATAGTGCGCCGTCCCTGCGGGCGCACCCGTTCCCGACGTCCCGGTCGGGAGTCCGTCTTCGAGAATCGCGTGTGCGATGCCGAAGTCTGCGATCTGCGCGCGGCCCTCTCGACCGATCAGGATGTTGCGAGATGTGACGTCGCGATGGATGATGCCGCGCTGGTGTGCTGCCGCCAGGCCGCGAGCAACCTGCGCTGCGATCGCCGCCGCGCGACGTGGAACGAGCGGCCCCACTCGACGCAACATGGAGGCGAGATCCTCTCCGTCGACGAACTCCATGATGATCGCCGGCGCATCGCCCTCGGGCGTCACGTCGAACACCGCCGCCACGTTTGGATGCGCAATGATCGCGGCGGCGCGTCCCTCTGCACGGAATCGTGCGGTGGCGTCGGCGGATGCGGCGAGTGCGCCGCGCAGCACCTTCACCGCCACGTCGCGACCGAGCACCTCGTCTGTTGCGCGGAAGACCGTGGCGGCCGCGCCTTCGCCGATCTGCTCTTGCAGCCGATATCTCCCCGCGACGAGATCTCCGGGCTTCAGGCGTACCGCGGGCGTTCCGCTCACTACTTGCGATCCTGGGCGTGTCCGGTGAGCGACGTGCGCAGTGCAGCGCCGTATGTGGGGTGATCGAGCGCGAGATCCAGGTTCGCGCGCAGCCAGCCCTCGGGCGCGCCGACGTCGTATCGCGTCCCGCTGAACTTGAAGCCGACAACGGGCTGGTCGGCGGCGAGCGCCTGGATCGCATCGGTGAGCTGGATCTCTCCGCCCGCGCCGTGTTTCGTCCGCTCCAGCTTCTCGAAGATCTTGGGGCTCAACACATACCGACCCACGATCGCCAGGTTCGATGGTGCATCTTTCGGCTCTGGCTTCTCGACCAGCCCGCGGAGCGGAATCGTTCGGCCGCCATCCGACGACGGGAGGGTGGGATCGGGCTCGACGATGCCGTAGCGGCGCGTCTGATCCGCTGCAACCTCCATGAGCGCGACCACCGAGGCGCTGCTCTTCTCGTACGCCCCGATCAGTTCGCCGAGCGCCGGGCTCCGGCCGACGATCAGATCGTCGGGGAGCACCACGGCGAACGGCTCGCGTCCCACCGCGTCGCGTGCCATGAGAACCGCATGCCCGAGGCCGAGCTGCTCCTTCTGACGAACCGTCACCAGGTGCACCATGTCGGCCACGGCGCGAACCGCGCGCAGGTGCTCGATGTCCCCGCGAGCCTCGAGGACCGCCTCGAGGTCAGTCGCGCTGTCGAAGTGGTCTTCGATCGAACGCTTGTGTTCGCTCGTGACCAGGATGACCCGCTCGACTCCCGAGGCGATCGCCTCCTCGATGGCGTACTGGATGACGGGGCGATCCACGACCGGGAGGAGCTCTTTCGGTACCGCCTTCGTCGCGGGGAGGAATCGAGTGCCCCAGCCGGCGACCGGAAAGACTGCGGTGCGAATCTTCATCAACTCCTCCGTGCGGCGGTGATCACGAGGATAGCAGCCGTCTGAGCGTGGGCCTCAACCGCGAATCCGACGCAGCACCGCACGAAGCGGCGCGCCGACGAGTGGAAGTCCGATCTCGTTCGGCTCTTCCACGCTGGCAAGGAAGCCGAGGAGGAGGAGCGCGGCGCCGAGCAGCTTCCCGAGCGCGTACGCCTCCGTCGATCCGCCACGATTCAGCGTGTCGGTAAGGCTCGGCAAGAATGCACCGAGCGCAATGAGGATCGTTGCGGGGACACGTCGATTCAGCGTTCCTTCGCGCCACGCGCGCATCGCAAGCGGGAGGCTTCGGAAGAAGTTCACGGTGAGTGCGACTGGAGCGATCGCCAGATTGAAGAGGAGTTCGTCGCCGCGCTGGTTCGGATCGCTGGAGTACGGCAGCGTTCTCCGCTTCGGCATGAACACATACGCGGAGAAGAGTGCGCCGGTGAGGAGCGCGAGCGCACCGCTCACATTGAGCAGCGGTGTGAGAAGGCGGAGCGACGGTGGAAGGAGCAGGGCAACCGGCGCACCCGTCGCGGGGTCGACGGCCCACCCTGGCGCTGGAAGCGGTGCGGTCGCAACGAGTGGGAGCGCCACCACGCTCAACGCCACCGTGAACAGGACTGCGGCACCGCTCCACCGAGGGCTGGCAAGGTAGGTGAGCCATGCGATCACGACGGCCGTCGCCCACGCCGCGAGCGCATATCCGAGCGCCGTGGGCCCGGCACCCGCATCTTCGAGTCGCCGCGCGACAAGGATGGTGAAGAGTCCCGCCAGCGCGAGACAGAGCGCATACCAGTAGCCGAAGCGCGTCTTGGCGAGCAGCAGGATCGTTCCCGCGCCGAGCCAGCCGGCGGTCCACACCGCACCGGTGAGATACCAGACGCGATAGAGCGGTTCGCTCCAACCCGCAAGTTGGGCTGCGCTCTCAGCACCCGCGGCAACGGCGAACGCGGTTGCGCCGAACGCCCATGCGAGCTGGTACGGCGCGCGCCGAGCCGCGTACTGATCGAAGAGCAGTGCCGCAAAGAGTGCGGCGAGGAGCGTGGTGGCGACGGCGATCACGCGTCCTCCGGCCTACGCCGGAATGAACTCGTGCGCGCTCTGGTGAATCCCGTCACAGAGGCCGAGCCCGCCTGCGCCGCCCGGCAGCTGCAGCGGCACCGGTCGCATGATCTCTCGCACCTCGCTCTGCTGGCAGGTGTACCAGCCGTTTCGCGACATCCAGAGCGCTGGGCACTCGGGCTTCTTGCAGAACTGGAATGGACCGGGGTTGATGGGCGAAGCCTGTTCGAACGACGGGGCGACTTCGGTTGCGATGATGTCCAACACGCTGACCCTGAACGGCGTTCCGCTGATCGATTCGCGACACCCCTCGCAGCGAATCGCGCTGTTCTCCGTGATGATCGTCGGGATCTTGATGCCCATGATCTCCATGGCCTCATCGTAGCCGAGGGGCCGCCCAGTGTCGGCGCGCCACAGCGGCGCGGCGAGGGTCGCTGTAATCGGTGCGGCGGGCTACCCTATGCAGATGAGCCAAGGGCGCAGCCGAAGAGTTCGCGGGGTGGTCTCGCTGGGCACGGGCGTTGCGGTTGCCGTGGCGCTCGGATCGTCCCTCTTGTACTTCCTCTGGGTTGCCAGCATCCGCGACTCCGACCAGATCGGGCAGCTCTCGATCGGATCGCTCGTCGTTGGGCTCGCCTGCGCCTTCGCCGCCTTGATGCTCGCCTTCAGCATGGTGCGGGCGATCCGCAGGGCCGAGGATGGTCGCGCGCTCATTGCCGCGCTCCTTGCGGGAGGCTTTGCAATCGCCGCGGCGCTCGCGCTCGCCGCATCGGACGTACTGGGGAAACTGGCTGCCTAGTTCAGGCGGGTGCTACCCTCCCGTTCTCACGCCCCTATCGTCTAGAGGCCTAGGACGCCACCCTTTCAAGGTGGAGATCACGGGTTCGAATCCCGTTGGGGGCACCACACGCTCCAAGACGAGTCGCGGTGCTCGTGCCATCCTGAACGCATGCCGATCAGTGTTGCCGCCTTCTTGGGATACGCGCTCCTCCTCTTGGCGGGGCTCGGCCTCACACTTGGCCCGATCGTGGAGCAGGCAACCGGGGCCCCCGTCACCCTCCAGGGGGTGGTCTGGATGGCGCTGATCGCCGCCGCGATCTTCAGCATCACACTCGTGGTGCAACGGAAGGAGGCGGGGCGAGGGTTTGCCATCGGCCTCTCCACCATGCTGATCCCCGCCGGGCCGCTGATTGCGCTGACCTTTGGCAACTGGCTTCCCGGCCTCCCGCCCATCGTGCTCGCGCTTCTGCTCATCCGCGGGCTGCGCGGCGGTGCGGCGCGCGCGTGGTTGAACCAGCAGTAGGAGGTTGCGCCATGAGCACATCTGAGCGACCGAAGAGCCTTGCGATCAACGGCACGTTCGATCTTCCGCTTGACGTGCATCTGCACACGCTGCTCTCTCCGGACTCCGCGGTGCCCGTCGACGTCTACCCGGCGCTCGCGATCGCACTCGGAATGCCG
The DNA here is from genome assembly GCA_903847005.1 of uncultured Chloroflexota bacterium. GTDB lineage: Bacteria > Chloroflexota > Limnocylindria > Limnocylindrales > Limnocylindraceae > Limnocylindrus. The sequence continues at coordinate 7,666 of CAINCM010000079.1, forward strand.
CGGATCGCCATCACCGATCACCTCGATTTCGATCCTCGAGAGCCGGGCGCAACACTCGCACCGCATCAGCGTCGCGTCGAGGTGGTGAACGAACTTCGCAGGAAGTTCGGAGACAAGCTCGAGATCCTTCTCGGCGTGGAGATCACGTACGAGCGCGCATTCGAACAAGACATTCGCGATCACTTGAAACGGTATCAATACGATCTTACGATCGGAAGCGTTCACCCGGGGATCGACTCGCCGTTCAAGCGTTCGCGAACGGCAGTCTTCGCCGGCAGCGATGCGAACGTCACCGCGCCGTACTTCGACGAGGTTCTCGGCGCAGTGGAGAGCGGACTCTTCGACATCCTCGGTCACGCCGACTACGTCCGGAAGTATGTCTACCCGCACATCGACACGAGTCGATTCGAGGCGGCCCCAGAGCTGTATGAGCCGTTCTTGCAGGCGCTTGTCAAGACGGGAACGGCGCTCGAGATCAACAGCTCTGGTTGGCGACAGCGCACCGGCATCTGCTACCCGCTTCCGCAGGCGGTCGCACGCTACAAGGAGATCGGAGGTCGGTACATCGTCACAGGGTCGGATGCACACGAGCCGGAATGGTTCGCGTTGAACTTCGATCGCGCTCGCGACCTGCTGCTCGAGCATGGGTTCGACGAGCTCGTCACCGCGCGCTGGGAGCGCGCCGGCGAGCGCTGGCCCGTCGCGTCGAAGCGCTAGCAGGACGACGCGCGGGCTGACGCGCGGGCTGACACGCGGGCGACCGACGCGCATGCATCCCGATGCGCGCTCGTCGCGGAACGCGTGGTTCGCTCAGTCCGGCGGCAGGGTTGGGTCTGCGCTCGAGAAGCCTCGCTCCACGGCGAGTGCCAGGCCGCCGCGCTGATCCACGAGCA
>CAINCM010000080.1 GCA_903847005.1 uncultured Chloroflexota bacterium
AGAGGATCTCGGATTCTTGGATCGGGGTCAGGCACCGGCATTCGAACTGCTCCCGGACTACAGCATCCCCGGACTCGATGGAACTGCTTCCAGCGCTGCGGCGGGTGTCCTTGGCGTTGTCATCGTGGTCGTCATCCTCCTTGTTCTCGGAAGAATCGCGGCGCGACGCGGCTCGGCGTAGCGCATGATCGCAACCGGTCGACACGATGCGCGCGCGGCGATCATCGCCACGCTGCTGGTCGCCCTCGGAGTCGCACTCCTCCCCGCGGGGAGCTACGTCGCCTACCTGTTCGTGTGGCTCGCCGTCGCCACGGTTGCCGCACTGAACGGCATCGCACCAGCGGAGGCCGCGCGTCGCGGTCTCCTCGCGCTTCCGTTTGCACTCGCCGCACTCCCACTCCTCTTCACGCGCAGCGACGAGATCATCTGGTCCGGGGCTCTCGGAGGCGCGAGCCTCAGCATCAGCGGCGCGGGGCTCAGAGTCATCGTGACGACCGCGGTCAAGGCGTGGATCTCTGTCCAGGTCGCGCTCATCCTCGTGAGGCGCTACCCGGTTGAGAGCATCGTCGGCTCGCTCCGCGCGTTGAGGCTCCCCGACACGATCGCCACAAGCGCCGGCCTCACCATCCGCTATCTCGATCTGCTTCGCAGCGAGGCGACGCGCATGTTGCGCGCACGAACGTCACGTTCAGCAAGTCCGATCGGCGAGACCCGCGAACGCGTTGGTGGGTCTATCCCCTGGCGAGCGCGCGTCACCGGAAACCTTGCCGGCGCACTCTTCTTGCGCGCCTTTGCGCGCGCAGCACGAATCGAAGAGGCGGCAACCGCGCGTGGTGCGCGGGGCTCCCTCTCGCTCGGTGGACTGCAGCAGGTCGACCCTCGCCTCCTCCCGAAGACGGCACTCGCCCTGATCGCGTTCGCCGCGATCGGCGTCGCAGGCGCACTGCTGCCAAGGTTCTGAGATGAGCGGCGCGAAGGAGCACCGCCACTCGCCCGGGGGACTCCCGGCCGCCCATGCGCACCCCCACACCCACGAAGGTGAGCCGACGGGCGACGATCACTGGGTCCACCTGGAGCATCTGCACTTCAGGTACCCAGATGGCACCGAGGCGCTCCGCGGCGTCGACATGCACATCGCGCGCGGGGAGAAGGTGGCGCTCCTTGGTCCGAACGGTGCGGGGAAGAGCACGCTGATGCTGCATCTGAACGGCATCTACCGGCCCACCCACGGGCGCGTGCGCATCGCCGGGATGAACGTCGCCGATGACACGATCGGGCGCGTGCGCGCCGAGGTTGGTCTCGTCTTCCAGGATCCGGACGATCAGCTCTTCTCGCCGACGGTCTGGGAGGACGTGGCCTTCGGTCCGATCCACATGGGCCTCGATGCAGGCGCAGTGCACGACCGTGTCGAGGCGGCGCTCGCCGCCGTTGGCGCACTCGATCTCGCCACCCGGCCCCCGATGCGACTCTCCATCGGCCAGCGCAAGCGCGTCGCGCTCGCGACCGTCCTCTCGATGGAGCCGAGCATCCTCGTCTTCGACGAGCCGTCAGCGGGACTCGACCCTCGCGGTCGTCGGGAACTGATCGAGCTGCTCCACACACTGAAGCAGACCCTGATCGTCAGCACCCACGATCTCGAGCTCGCGCGAGCCGCCTTCCCGCGGAGCATCGTCATGGGTGGTGGTCGCATCGTTGCCGACGCGCCGACCGGTGAACTCCTCGGCGATCAGGCTCTGCTGTTGCAGCACGGACTCGCGTAGCGAGGCTGCCTCACTCGGCGGTGCGCGGCCCTTTCGAGGTACGAGCTGCGCGCAGCTGCGCAATGCGGTCACGCAAGAACGCCTCGGCACCGCTTCCAGACGGATCGTAGAAGCGCTTCCCCCTGATCTCACTCGGCAGATACTCCTGCGCAAGGTCAAACGGTTCTCCGGCTTCGTGTGGCGTTCGATACGTCTTTGACGCAGCGCGGAGGTGCCCTGGTACCGGGAGCTGACCCGCGGCCGCGATCTGCTCGCGTGCTGCGGCGAGCGCCTCGCCTGCGCGCGGCGACTTTGCCGTCGAGGCCAAGTAGGTCACGGCGTGCGCCAGTGCGTAATCGCACTCCGGCGATCCGGCAAGCTCCACTACCTGCGCCGCTGCAACTGCGAGCGGGAGTGCGGCGGGGTCGGCGTTCCCAACATCCTCGGAGGCAGAGACGAGCAGTCTCCTCGCGATGACGCGCGGATCCTCACCGCCCTCCAGCGCTGTCGCAAGCCACCAGATGGCCGCGTCAGGATCGTTGCCGCGAATGCTCTTGATCAGTGCCGACGTGACGCCCGACTGGTCGTACGGGAGGCTGCGATCCTGTGCGGCGAGCAGCACCTCCTTCGGGGTGACCGTCGCTCCCGCCGGCGTCATGTGGGCCGCGAGTTCGAGCAGGGTGAGCATGCGACGGGCATCGCCGCCCGCGAAGCCGATGAGCTGTCGCCGCGCATCGTCGTCCACCGCGAGCGTGCCACCGAAACCCCGCGTGTCGTCGAGTGCGCGCTGCAAGAGCGTGGCGAGAACCTCGGCAGTGAGCGGCACCAGTCGATAGGTGCGCATGCGGGAAAGGAGCGCCGGCGAGATCGCGCGCGGCGGCGGTTCGGTGGTGGCGCCGACAAGGATGATCGTGCCGGCCTCGACATGCGGGAGCAGCGCATCTTGCTGCGTGCGGCTGAAGCGGTGCAGCTCGTCGATGAAGAGGAGCGTCTGTTCCCCGTGAGCGCGACGTTCCGATGCAGCGGCCACCGCCTTGCGCACCTCGGCGACGCCGTCGCTCGTTGCGGAGAGGCTGGTGGGGACGGCGCGCACGGCGGAAGCGATCACCGTCGCAAGCGTCGACTTGCCCGAGCCCGGCGGCCCCCAGAGGAGCAGCGATGGCACCTCACCGCGCTCCAGGAGTCTCCGCAGCGGCGCGCCGGACCCGACCAGCGCCTCTTGGCCCACCACCTCGTCGATCGTCGACGGCCTCATCCGCGCAGCGAGCGGCGCCGCTGGGCTGAGGGCACCGAGAAGGGTCGGGTCGTTGCTCATGCCCCGATCATCGCACCCCATCCGCCTTCGTCGGGTACGCTGCTCGCCGATGCCCACGTTTGCCGATCTGAACCTTGCCCCCGAACTCTTGCGCGCGGTAGCTGCTGAGGGATATACCGAGCCCACCCCAATCCAAGAGCAGGCGATCCCGCACGTCCTCCAGGGACGCGACCTTCTCGGCGCAGCGCAGACCGGCACTGGGAAGACCGCCGCCTTCGTCCTGCCGATCATGCACCTGCTGAAGCCGTTCGCCACCCCCTCGCCGAGCCCGGCGCGCCATCCGGTGCGCGCGCTCGTGTTGACGCCGACGCGCGAACTCGCCGTGCAGATCTCGGAGAGCTGCGCAACGTACGGAAAGCATCTACCGCTGCGCAGCGGCGTCGTCTACGGCGGCGTGCCGATGCCGCCGCAACAGAAGATGCTGCTCGCCGGCGTCGAGATCCTCATCGCCACACCAGGACGGCTCCTCGACCACGCCGGCTCGAAGACGGTGAACCTCTCGCAGGTCTCCATCCTCGTGCTCGACGAAGCCGACCGCATGCTCGACATGGGCTTCATGCCCGACCTGAAGCGCATCCTTGCGCTGATCCCGACGAAACGGCAGAGCCTCCTCTTCTCCGCCACCTTCTCCGAGCCGATTCGTGCCCTCGCCCACGACTTCCTGAGAGACCCGGTCACCGTGGAGGTGGCGCGCCGCAACCAGACGAACGACAACGTCCGCCAGGTGATCATGCCGGTGGACGATCGACGTCGCCGTGCGCTGTTGAGCGACCTGTTGAAGGCACGAGACTGGGATCAGACGCTCGTCTTCGTCAACCGGAAGATCGAGGCGAATCGACTCGGCGACTTCCTTCACCGCGACGGGCACAACGTAGTGGAGATCCACGGCGACAAGGACCAGAAGCAGCGCAACAAGGCGCTCGCCGCATTCAAGGCGGGCGAGGCGCGCGTGATGGTCGCAACCGACGTCGCCGCGCGCGGTCTCGACATTGAGGCGCTCCCGGCCGTGATCAACTACGAGCTCCCCTTCGACCCTGAAGACTACGTACACCGCATCGGTCGCACCGGTCGCGCTGGCGCGCTCGGTGAAGCGATCAGCTTGGTGGCGCCAGACGAGATGGAGAAGCTCACGCTCGTCCGCAAGTTGACCAAGGCGCAACTCTCTATCGAGATTCCCGTCGGCTACGAGCCGATCCTGCTCGACTTCCCACGCGACCTCATCTCAAAGGCGACGATGGTTCACCTTCGGCGTGACCGCAGGTAAGTCGATCTGATCGACGACGCAGCGACAGAGCGTTCGCTGAGCGAGTGGCGCTGTCAGTGCCGCCGTGTGATCGGGAGAGCGACTACCGGAACCAGGTCGATGGGACTGCCTTCTCGTTCCTCTCTGTCGATCCGGCGAGCAGCTTCAAGACCGCCCCGCCTCCGTTCTCGTACCACCAGAGGTCGATGGCATACGCGCGACCGCCGAGCATTCGAAACTGACCGTCTGCGTTGTAGGGCGGTTCAACCACGTCCCCCTGATCTTCCCAGTCGTCCAGGACCAGGGTCTTGCCGATCGAAAGCCTGATGCCGTCATCCGAGATCGCGTAGAAGTTGTAGTTGCCCGACCTCGGCGCCGTGATCGTTCCGGTGATGTGGATGAAGACCATGTCCTCCCCGCAGCGCGGCAACACGACGTCGTCGTCCCCCCACGCGAAGTTGATGTCACGGATGAACCTCCGCGTGCAGATCGACGCGCCATCGGGGACGCCGTTCCATGGCTCAGTGCTATCCATATCTTCTTCCACGTCCGCGGCGTTGTAGACGGTCATCTGCAGACGCGAGGCTCGCGCCTCGATGCCGCTCGGGGCTGCGATCGACACAACGAGGAGCGTTGCCACAGCCACCAAGGTTGCCAGGATCTTGTTCATTGACTGTTCCCTCCAAATAGGGGCCTGTAGCCCCAAGCCTGCTACGCATCGCCAAAGATGTAACAAGCGGAGCCTACCACGCCAGGTCAGGCTTGTGCACCCCCGGACGCCAACCGCGTGATCAGCGCCGCCACCCGCTCCTCAAGTTCCACGCGCACGGCCCGATAGACCGCCAGCTGCTCCTCCTCGCTCCCCGTCGCCTTCGATGGATCTGGGAGCGACCAGTGCTCGCGCGCACCGGCGTTCGGGAATGTGGGGCAGGCGTCGTTGGCGGCATCGCAGACCGTGATCACGTAGTCGAAGCGTTCGTCGATGAAGCGATCGAGCGTCTTGCTCGTCTGCGCCGAGGCGTCGATGCCGATCTCTTTGAGCGCCTTCAACGCGAGCGGTCGCACCAGTGTCTTCTCCGTGCCGGCGCTCTCCACCTCCACGCGTCCGCGGGAGCGCGACCGAAGGAGCGCCTCGGCCATCTGCGACCGTGCAGAGTTGTGCGTACAGAGGAAGAGGACCCGTGGTGCAGTCATGTAGAAATGATAACGCCGCAGGTTAACCGGGGATGAACGGCCGCGGATCAACAGTTGGGCCTGATCGGGGATACTAAGCAGATGAAGCGCGCATCGCGGAGGCTCCTACAAGGGCTGCTCATCCTCGCCCTGATCCCCTTCCTGATCGACCTCCCCTCAGGCGCTGAGGCGCGACCAGAGGAACTGCTCGCCACTGGCGCCGCGCCGAACGCGTCGGTTGTCACGGTCGACGGGCGTCGCACCGTGGTCGCAACCGCCGGGCGCAGCAGCGATCCGACACTGATCCTGATCCACGGGTTCGGAGGGAGCACGTTCGGTTGGCGACAGGTGATGGAGCCGCTCGCCGCGAGCGGATGGCACGTCGTTGCGCTCGACCTCCCTGGCTTCGGACTCGCCGACAAGAGCTGGAGCGCGGCCTACGACCATGCATCGCACGCGCGATTCGTCCTGGCCCTCATG
>CAINCM010000081.1 GCA_903847005.1 uncultured Chloroflexota bacterium
GCCGCTCGTGCGGCGAGGATCTCACCGCGCGAGACACAGTTGGCCCCCCACCCGCGTTCCGCGATGAGCGCAACCACTGCTGGAAGCGGATCTGCCTTTAGCGAATAAGAGCGCACCCAGGGATCTGGAAACGCAGACTCGAGATGCTGTGCGGCGGTATCTATTGCTGCCGCGCTGGTGAGGTAGAACGGCGTTGCTGTCTGCTGAGCAATCTCAATCGCTGCGCTTGCGATCGCGGGCGGAATCCTGCCCCCCGCGGACATGCCTCAGGGGAGGACGACGTGACAGGCGCGGCACCGCGCCTCGTAGGTGTCGTCGCCACCCATGCCGCCGATGACGATCAGCTCGTCACTCGCGCTCGCTGGCTGCCCGTTGCGCATTCGCTGCGTTCGTGTCGCCTCCTCACCGCACTTCACGCAGATCGCGGTGAGCTTGGTCACTTCGTCGGCACGTGCCAGCAGTTCGGGGATGGTGGCGAACGGTCGACCGGCAAAGTCCTGATCGAGCCCGCTCACGATCACCGTGCGCGGGCCAGCGACGAGCTCCTCCACGATGAAAGGAAGATCGGGACCGAAGAACTGCGCCTCCTCGATGGCGACCGCATCGGGATCTCGCGCGAGCACTTCCTTCCGTAGCGACGCGGCATCTGCGGCAACGACGCTTGGGAAGCGTGTCCCCGTGCGGCTCACCACCTCACCGGGCGCCACGCGAGTGTCTCGGGCCGGAGTGATCAGGAGCACGCTCTGGCCGGCGATCTCTCGTCGACTCAGCAGGCGGACGACCTCGGCCGTCTTGCCGCTGCTCATGCAGCCGGCGATCACATGGAGCCAGGGAGTGCGCGGTGCAGCCATCGGCGGAATCGTAGCGGATCGCGCCGCGGTGGGCGTACACGGTCGGTATGCCGCAGACGAGATGATGCATCTCCGCCACCCCTGCCACTCCGCCAGGAGGAGTGAATGATGGAGAGTCACGGAGATGACCTGCGGCGCTGGCGCATTGCTGGTGGTGCTGCGGCAATCGCACTCGCAGCGATCGCAACCTTGGGGACGACGAGCGCTGCGTTCACCGCCACCGCGCCGGTGACGGGCTTGATCGAGAGCGGTCGAGTGGAGCTGAGCGCCGGAGGGGTGAGCAGCCTCACCTTCGGCGGTGCCGACCTTGCGGCCATCGGCCCCGGGACGACGCTCACGGAGAGCATCACGGTCACGAACAGCTCAACGGTCACGCTTCCGACAGCGTTCACCGAGATTGCACTCTGGGCGGACGCAAGCGGTTCGCCAGCCGATCCGAATGGACTCGGCGACGCGCTCAACGTGCAGATCACGCGCTCGATCGGAGGAGGCCCAACCGAAACGATCTACTCGGGGAGCTTCGCCGGGCTTGCAGCTCGCGACTCATTCTCCAACCCGATCGGCACAGCGTGGCGCTCCCGCAACGGTGGCGATCTCATCGGCAGCGATGCGAGCGAGGCGGTCTATTCGATCTCACTGAGCCTCCCGACGAGCGCCACAGAGGGTGCGGACTCCCAGGCCGGCGTGTCGCTGGTCTTCGAGGCGCGCAACGCGACCGAGTAGCGATGCATCGACGTGCGCTCGTGCTGCTTCTACCACTCGCCGTCTTCGCGTCCGGTGCGCGTATCTCAATCGTGGGGGGCGAGTCGATGGCACCGGCGATTCGTGCCGGCGACACCGTCGTCACCGTTGCGCCGCTCTTCGGCACACCATCGGTGGGGAGCGTGCTCCTCGTGGAGTCTGAGGGGCGACGCCTCCTTCACCGGCTCGACCGGCGTGAAGGGGCGTCGCTCTGGCTGAAAGGCGACGCAAGTGCGAGTGTAGACAGCCGGCCGATCACGACATCTGATGTCCTGGGGACGCTGGCGATTGTGATCCCGACGTCGTACCTGTATCGGGCCGTTCGGGTTGCTGCCCAGTTCTCGGCAGAGATTCCGATCAACATGACACTTGCGAGCGCGGCGGGAGTCTCTGCAGAACAGGGGCCGAGATACACGTTCGGCGCCGACGCGCAGGGACGTCTGCTTCCAGGCGCCTACGCGTTGTGGAACGTGCTTCTCACTGCATGCGTCGGTGGATCTGGCCCATGTCCTGGGAGCTATGCCTTGCGCATCGACGCCCAGGGATTCTCCGCTGCGATGCCGCCAACCGGGAGCGTCGGCAGCCCGTCGCAGGCGCTCGCTCGCGCGCTGCGCATTGCGACGCGCTGCCAGGAGGTCGGTGGCAACGGGGCGTGGACGCAGATGAGCGACCTCTTCACCGTAGAGTGGAGTGCCACGAACGGTGCTGCCAGCACCCTCGCAGTTCAGACGGGAGCGGTCGCCCAAGCGGGGCTCCGTTGCGAAGTCAAGGTCACACTCCTTGGGGCGGTGCCTGCAGCGGGCGGAGACGTGACGCTTCCGTTGACATGGGGACCAGCCTGAATCGCCCACGCGTGTTGCTGCTGCTTGCCGCACTTCTCACCGGCGTTGCTGGGCAGTGGAGCAGCGCCGTAGCGCTGTCGGTCAGTGCCGGCTCGTTCACGACGCCTGGCGCGGTGAGCAGCAGCGGTCTCCGTCTCTGGGTCGATAGCAGTGAGCAGGGGTCGCTCGGGCTCAACCCGCGCGTTCGATTCTGGTTCGACAAGTCAGGCGAGTCTCGGCATCTTGCAAAC
>CAINCM010000082.1 GCA_903847005.1 uncultured Chloroflexota bacterium
GAAGGAGGGCTGCACGATGCGCGTACCAGTGGAGATGCCGCGACTCGGCTACGACACCGAGGTCGGCAAGATCGGCAACTGGACCGCGAAGGTCGGCGACAGCGTCGCCGCGGGCCAACCGATCGGCGAGCTCGAGACTGAGAAGGCGACGGTGGCGTTCGAGGCTCCTGCCGCCGGGACGCTCGTCGAGATCGTGCACGCGGCGGGGAGCGAAGTGGCGGTCGGCACCGTGATCGCCTACATCGAAGACGGCAAGTAGGTGGAGAAGCCCGGCCGCACGCCGGTCACCTTCACGCCGATGCGCGCGGCGATCGGCCGTCGCATGGTGGAGTCGAAGTCCAAGTCGCCGCACTTCTATGTGAGCACCGACATCGAAATGGAGGCGGTCACGGCCGCCAACAACACGCTGAACGAGGGGAAGAGCGGCGACGACCGCGTCACCATCACCGCCTGGCTGGTGCGCGCGCTTGCACAGTCGCTCGCCGCCGCACCGGCACTGAACGCCGTCTGGAACGGCGAGACCCTGGAGCGCGTCGACCAGATAAACATCGGCATCGCGATCGCCATCCCCGATGGCCTGATCGCCCCGGCGCTGCTCGACTGCGGAAGCAAGGATCTCGCCACGATCTCTTCCGAGCTTCGCGACCTTGTGGCGCGCACCAAGGCGAACAAGCTGAAGCCGGCAGAGTTCGCCGACGCGACCTTCACCCTGAGCAATCTCGGCAGCTTCCCGGTGACGCAGTTCACCGCGATCGTCACGCCGCCGCAGATCGCCATCCTTGCCACCGGTCGCAGCGAGCAGCGTGCGGTCGTGCGCGACGGCGCCGTCGTCGCCCGCCAGATGCTCACCGCCACACTTTCGGCCGATCACCGTGCCGTGGACGGTGCGCTCGTGGCCGCATTCCTCGGCGACCTCAAGTCGAGACTCGAGTCTCCGGAGGGACTTGCCTGATCGTGGTCTGCCGTGACTGATCGCACCGCACCGATCGGCGGTCGTTCCGTCTACTCGCGTGGGGAGCTGAACGAGCGCGACCTGCATCCGGATCCGGTCACACAGCTGCAGAACTGGGTCGATGCCGCGATCGAGGCGAACCTTCCAGAACCGCTCGCCGCCGCTCTCGCCACCGCAGACGCAAGCGGCACGCCGAGCGTTCGAATGATTCTCATCCGCGGCATCGACGCCGACGGCCTTCGCTTCTATACGAACCACGAGAGCCGCAAGGGCCGCGACCTCGCCGCCAACCCAGTGGCGGCACTCACCCTCTGGTGGCCAGGCCTCGAACGCCAGGTTCGCTGTTCGGGTCCGGTGCGGCAGCTCGACGCTCAGGAATCGGCCGCCTATTTCGGAAGTCGTCCCCGCGACAGCCAGCTCGGCGCTCGCGCCAGTCGCCCGGGTCAACCGACCCCCTCCCGCGACGCGCTCGAGGCGGCCCTCGCCGCCGAGGCGGCGGAACACCCGGGTGACGCTCCGATCCCGCTCCCGGACTTCTGGGGCGGCTACCTGCTGGCCCCCGACCGCTGGGAGTTCTGGCAGGGGCGCCCGAACCGCCTCCACGATCGCTTCGAGTACCTGCCGCACGCCTCCTCGTGGGAGATCCGCCGCCTCCAGCCGTAACGGCTGCTGGGTGGCGACCGGGGACTTTCGCGCCGCACGCTCCAGCGCCCCCCGCCGATCGGATACCCTACGCCCAAGCGCAGATCGCGCTTCATGAGACACGGCGCTCGGATGCGGGCGCCGATCGAAGGAGGAAACATGCGAAAGAAGTCCGCACTGGCGGCACTCTTCGTAAGCGCTGCGTTGATCGCAGGCGCATGCGGTGGTGGCGCCAGCATCGTCGGCTCGTACAAGCCCGGTGAGGGCGGTACCGGCGGAACGTTGCTTGTTGGCGACTATCAGGACGTGGACAGCTTGCACCCGTACTACTACTCCACCGTGATGTCGGCGAACGTGCTGGCCACGACGTGGGACGGCCTCGTCACCCTCAGCAATGAGGCGAAGTACGTGCCGTGGATGGCCACCGAGATCCCAACGATCGAGAACAAGGGGATCGTGTTGCCAGGCGAGAACGGCGATGCCATGACGGTGACGTGGAAGCTCCGCGAGGGGCTGGTCTGGTCCGACGGCGTCGCGATCACCTGTGCAGATGCCGAGTACACCCACCAGTGGGTGATGACGGAGGGGAATCCGCTCTCCACGACCGGCGCTGCCGAAATCTCCGATGTCGAGTGCGTCGACGATCTGACGATCAAGCTGCACTACTCCGAGCTCTACTCGGGCGTGTACGGCGGCGTCGGCATCATGCCGAAGCACTACTTCGAGAAGTTCGACATCAACTCGGGCAACCCTGCGACGGACATGGTGCTTGGCGCCGGCTTCCGACCAGAGGATCTGCCGAACGTCCCGACCTCGGGACCGTTCAAGTTCGAGAGCCGCACCGAAGGCGTTGAGACCGTCATGGTCCGCAACGACAAGTGGAAGAACCCGTACAGCGGCGAAGGCGCAAAGCTCGACCGCATCAAGTACGTGGTCTGCGGTGACCCGGACACCTGTATCGCGAAGTTCCGCGCAGGCGAGCTCGACATCGTGACCGACCTCGACGGCAATGCGTTTGCAACCACCAAGGACCTTGGTGCGCAGCAGCGCCCGCAGAGCGTCTTCACGTACGAATTCTTCCGCCCGAACCACTCGCCGGATGACTGCTCGATCCTCGAGCCGCTCAAGACGACGCGTGGTGGTGGCTGCCCGGTCTCTGACCCTGCGATCCGCAAGGCAATCGCTCAGGCCACAGACAAGGACGCCATCTGGAGCCGAATTCTCGGCGAAGCAGGCGTGATCGCTTCTTCGAGCGTCACCCCGCTCGCCTGGTTCTACAAGGAGCAGACCCCGGTCAAGTTCGACCTGGCCGCTGCAAAGAAGACACTCACCGACGCAGGCTGGGTCGACAGCAACGGCGACGGGATCGTGGAGAAGGACGGCGTTTCCGCCATCCTCGAGTTCTGCACGACCATGAAGCCGGTGCGCAAGTCGACCATCGCCTACGTGGCGGGCGACCTCGCGAAGATCGGCATCAAGGCCGTCTACAACGGCGGTGGCACCATCTTCGCTCCGTGGACCGAGTCGGACGAGTCACTCTCGTGCAACCTGGCCCGCGGAAACTTCGACGTCGCGCTGCATGCCTACAGCTCGGGCATCGAGGCGGTCTCGCTCTACGGCGTGTACCACTCGAGCAAGTTCGAGCCAGACGGCCAGAACGACGCCAAGGTCAATGACCCTGAACTTGATGCCCAGCTGGACATCATCAAGGGCACCATCGATCTGGATGAGATCGCCGCGGCGGCAGCCAAGGTCCAGGAGATCATGGCGGCAACCACGGTCGAGATCCCACTCTATTACTGGATGGGGATCGAACTCGTGAGCGACAAGGTCGGAGGGTTCCTCCAGAACCCGACGCAGGCTGGTCCGCTCTGGAACGCAGGGGATCTCTCCCTCGCGAACTGATCGGGTTCCACTCACCTTCGGGTGATCTGAACAGAAGGGGCGGGACGAAAGTCCCGCCCCTTCTGCTTTCCCCGCAAACACCCTTGCCGCCGCCCCGCGGTGCGCACCGCACGGGTCGTGGCGAAGGCCAGATCGGCTAGGATTCGGCAGAGACGAGGGCGGTTCAGCATGGAGGGGTGATGCTCAAATTCGCACTGCGCAGGATCGGCGCGAGTCTCCTCATCCTCCTCGGCACCACCGTCTTCATCTATGCACTCCTCCTTGCCGCTCCCGGAGGACCCGAGCAGAAGTACGCCAACAATCCACGGTTCACGCCGCAGCAGCAGCAGGCGTACGTGAAGGCGCTCGGCCTGGACAAGCCAGTCCCGGTCCAATACTGCCGCTGGCTCGGCGCGTGTCGTCGAGATGCCGACGGCATCGAGGCGCTGATCGGTCCGACCGGCTTCCCCAGCATCCTCCCCGCCTTCATCTCGGGCGTCGACACGGGGATCGTGCACGGCGACTTCGGCTACAGCTACGAGAACGGGAATGCCGTGATCGAGCGGATCAGCGGCGCGCTCCTCCCCACCGTCATCTTGGCGGGCCTCTCTGCACTCCTCTGGCTCTCGTTGGCGGTGGTGCTCGGCGTGATCACGGCGCTACGGAACGGCGGCGTCTTCGACAACGCCTTCAGCGTCTTCACCTATGTGACCGCCGCGTTCCCCACCTTCATCTTGGGCTTCGCGCTGATCTCCATCTTCTCTGTCGGCCTCGGGCTCACCCCGGTCAGCGGGATGACCGACGGTCGCCTCTCGCCCGCGTTCGGCAGCGACGCCTACTGGGTGTACTTCTCTCAGAATCCCGACGTCGCGATCGCGGACCTGGCGAGCCACCTCATCCTTCCCGTTGCCACGCTGGTCACGATCAGCGTCGCCGGTGACGCGCGGTACGTGCGCCAGAGCGTGATGGAGTCCATGGGGATGGAACACGTTCGAACCGCACGTTCGAAGGGGCTGAGCAGCCTCAGGATCAACCGACGACACATCCTGCGAACCGGACTCATCCCGTTCGCCACCAACATCGGGCTTGCGTTCCCCTTCCTCGTCTCAGGGGCGCTCATCACCGAGACCATCTTCAGCTGGCCCGGCATCGGCCGGCTCACGCTCATCGCCATCGGGAACCTGGATTACCCGTTGCTGATGGGCATCCTCTCCATCGGCGCCGCTGCGGTGGCGATCGGAAATCTCATCTCCGATCTCCTCTATGCGGTCCTCGACCCGCGGGTGCGCCTGTGAGCACCGCTGCTCAGACCCAACTCCCGGTTTCGGAGAGCCCATGGCAGCAGGCGCGCCGTCGCTTCATGCAGACGCGCATGGGTCCGGCGGGGCTCACCATCCTCGGCGGCGTCTTCCTGTTTGTGGTGATCGGATCCATCCTCCTCCCCTACGACTTCTACAAGGTTCCGCAGCCCGATGAGATCAACTTCATCGGACGTCCGCCGGCCTGGGGTCGTCCGTTCGGCGAGACCGGCATGCTGCAGCTCGACGTGATGACGCTGGTCGCCAACGGCGGGCGTACCTCGCTGATCAACGGCTTTGCCACGGCGATCGGATCGATCACGATCGGCACCCTGGTCGGCGTCATCGCAGGATTCCTCGGCGGAAAGGTCGACTCCGTGCTGATGCGACTCGCCGACGTCTTCTTGATGATCCCCTCGCTCTTCGTCATCCTCTTCCTCGCGCGCATCTTCCAGGGCGAGGGCGGCGGCGGTGTCTGGTCCCTGGTGATCGTGTTTGTCGGATTCGGCTGGATGGGACTCGCGCGACTCGTCCGCGGACAGGTGCTCGCGATCCGGGAAATGGAGTTCGTCGAGGCGGCACGCGCGCTCGGCGTTCCCCGACTGCGCATCGCACTGAGACACATCCTTCCGAATGCGATCGGCCCGCTGGTCGTCGCGGCGCCGTTCATCGTGGGCGGTGCGATCGTCAGCGAGGCCTTCATCAGCTATCTCGGGTTCGGCGTGAACCCCGCGACCCCGACATGGGGGAACATCCTCTCCGAGTCAGCCAAGTTCCTGCAGCAGGGGAACTGGTGGTGGATCGGATTCCCAGGGCTCTTCATCGTGCTGACCGCACTCTCCGTCAACATGATCGGCGACACGCTCCGTTCGGCACTCGATCCACGAGGGCGCAAGTGAGCGGGGCCATCGGCGCGAAGGCGGTCGAGGTGAAGGACCTCAACATCTCCTTCAAGACCGCCGCCGGCATCATCAAGGTGGTGGAGGACGTGTCGTTCTCCATCGGCAAGGGCGAGTGCCTCGCGGTGGTCGGCGAGTCCGGATCGGGGAAGAGCGTCTCGGCCCTCGCCACGATCGGACTCCTCGTCAAGGATCAATCGATCGTCACCGGCTCCGTCCGCTTCCGTGGCGAGGAGCTGCTCGGCAAGCCCGAGTCCTACATGCGGAAGATCCGCGGCGGCGGGATCTCGATGATCTTCCAGGAGCCGCTCTCCGCCCTCAACCCGGTCACCACCATCGGCGAGCAGATCGCAGAGGTGCTTGTCGCGCACGGACGCGCAGGCTGGCGCGAGGCGAACAAGAAGGCGATCGAGTATCTGGAGCTGGTGGAGATCGCCCAGGCGCCGCAGCGAGTGAAGCAGTACCCGCACCAGCTCTCCGGCGGGATGCGTCAGCGAGCCATGATCGCCATGGCGCTCGCCGGCGAACCGGATCTCATCATCGCCGACGAGCCGACGACGGCGCTCGACGTCACGATCCAAGCCCAGGTGCTGGACCTGCTCCGTCGCACCACGAGCGAACGGGGCACGGCGCTGATGTTGATCACGCACGATCTCGGCGTCGTTGCCGAGACTGCGGATCGCATCGCCGTCATGTACGCCGGGCAGATCGTCGAAGAGGGGCCCGCCCGCGACGTGCTCCGCTCGCCGGCCAGCCCGTACGCGTTGGACCTGATCGCCTCGATCCCTTCGTACGAGCGCCGCGGCAAGGGGCTCACCACCATCCAGGGCGCCGTCCCCTCCCCCGCCAACTTCCCAAGCGGTTGCCGATTCCACCCGCGCTGCCGCTTTGCGGTGAAGGCGTGCGCGGCCTCGATGCCCGTGCTCGCCGCACGCGGAAACGACCGATCCGTCCGCTGCTTCCGTGTCGACGAGATCTCGGGCGGTGCGAAGTGAGCGAGAAGCGCAACGCCACCGGCGCGCCGGCCAACCTGCTGGAACTCCGCGGGCTGAAGAAGCACTTCCCGATCGGGAGCGCGATTCCGCTGATCCAGAAGCGCAAGACGGTGAAGGCGGTCGACGGCGTCGACCTAAGGATCGCCCGCGGAGAGACCCTCGCGATCGTCGGCGAATCAGGCTCGGGAAAGACCACGCTCGGCCGCGTCGCGCTCGGCCTGCAGAAGCCGACCGCCGGCGAGGTCTGGTTCGATGGCGCGAAGCTGACCGATCGCAGCGTCGAGGAGCAGCGCAAGCTGCGCCGCCGGATGCAGATCGTCTTCCAAGACCCGTTCGGTTCGCTCAACCCACGACTCCCGATCGGCGATCAGATCGAAGAGGGACTCGTCGCCCACGCTATCGGCACCGCAAGCGAGCGAAAGGAGCGCATGCACGGCGCCCTCGAGATCGTCGGACTTCCTCAGGAGTATGCGGTGCGCTATCCGCACGAGTTCTCCGGCGGTCAGCGCCAACGCATCGGCATCGCCCGTGCGCTCGCCCTCGACCCCGAGTTCGTGGTTCTCGACGAGCCGGTCTCCGCTCTCGACGTCTCGATCCAGAGCCAGGTGCTCAACCTGCTTGCCGATCTTCGAGAGCGGCAGGGGCTCACGTACATGTTCATCAGCCACAACCTCGACGTGGTCGGCTACTTTGCAGACCGCGTTGCGGTGATGTACCTCGGCAAGGTGGTGGAGTCTGGTCCGGTCGATCAGGTCTTCACGAAGCCACAACACCCGTACACGATCGCCCTCCTCTCCGCCGTGCCGAAGATCGAGGCGCACGACAGCGCCGATCGGCTCATCTTGGAGGGTGAGATCCCGTCGCCGATCAACCCACCGTCCGGCTGCCGCTTCCGCACGCGCTGCTGGCTTCGCGAACAGCTCGGCAATCCGGAGCGCTGCTCGACGGAAGAGCCGCTCCTCGCCGCGTCGCCGCGCGCACTCGATGTCGCCGTGGCCTGCCACTTCCCGATCGAAGACGGCGCCGCCTCGACCACGAAGGTTGGACGAAATGCGGCGGCGGCAACGGCGAAGAAGACGTCTGCGGTCTAACCTCGCGCGAGCGCGCGCGAGGAACTAGGCGCGCGCGAACCGATCCAACAGGCTGGACGCCGCCGCAGCACTCGAGGCGGCCGGTTCTATTCGCTCGTTCGCCACGGCGACCAGCTCCGCCGCCTCGCTCAGCGATGCATACAGGCCCGCACCGACGCCAGCGAGTGCGGCGCTCCCCGCAGCCGCCGCCTCGGGGATGCGCGGCAGCACCACGGGCACGCCAAGCAGATCGGCGCGCATCTGCGGAATCCCTCGCGGGACGCTGAGCCCTTCGGCGTAGAGACCGCTCGTCGCACCGGTCGCCGGACCCGAGAGCCACATCTCGCTCAAAGGAAGCCCCGCCGCACGCGCAGGCGCCAGCAGCGCCGCAACGGCGAGGGCCCCGTACTCCATTGCCGCACGCACACGGAGCGCATCGCTGCCGCCGTGGCCCGTCGCGCGGCCCTTCTCGACGCTCTCCTCGACGATGTGGGGCCCCTCAGCGCGGCGCTCGACGCGCACACCGTCTGCGCCGAGCGGCAGTGCAGCGACCGCATCGATCAGTGCCGCAGGGCTGCTCCCGCGATCGATGGCCGCAGCGATCGTGGCGTCCAGCAGGAGGCCGGTTCCACCGAGGGCGCCGCCCATGATGCGGATCTCTCCGAACGACGTCGGTGCAGGGCCAGACCAGAGCGAGCCGCCAACCGCCGCGCTGATCCGTTCGGCCGTCGCTCGCTCGACGGAGATCCCGACGCCGCCAGCGGCGCCACCAACATCCACTCCACGACCCACGTGCATCAGTCCAGCGCCGATCACCGCAGCCATCCCGTCGTTCGTCCCGGAGACAATCGGAATGCCGATCGGAAGTCCAAGATCGCTCGCGGCGTGCGCACGCAGCGTACCGATCCTGGTGCCCGGCAGCACCTCTGGCGGGAGCGCACGTTCATCGAGTCCGCCCGCTTCGCTCAGCAGGAGCCCACGCTGCGCGGGCGACAGGGATCGCGCCGGATCCCAGAACGAGGCGACAGCCTCGCCGCTCAGGCGAAAGGCGAGCGCGTCCCATGTGGAGAGGAGCCACGCTGTCTTCCCTGCCGACGTCGCTCGCTCGCGCAGGTACCAGCGCGCTTTCGGCAGCTCAGCCAGCAGCCAGCCGGATCGGCCGAGCAGCGCGGATAGATGCGCGTCGTCCTTAGCGGCGCGGCGATCGCGCCAGAGAAGTGCCGCATCCGCCGCGCTCCCATCTTCGCGCACCGGCACCAGCGTCGGACCGTGTCCATCGGCTGCGATGCCGAGGATCTCGATGCCCGGCTCAGCACGTTGGAGCGCCTCGCCTACCGCGGATCGAATCGCCTCCCACCAGACATTCGGATCTTGCTCGACCGCACCATTCGATGGATTTTTTGTGGGCCCACTCGTTCGACGCGTCAGCGCAAGCGGGCGCCCGGTGTCCACATCGAGGACGAGGACCTTGACGGCGCTGCTGCCGAGATCGATGGAGAGCAGCGCGCCGCGCTGAGGGTTCATGGCGCAGCGTCCGCGCAGGCGGCGCGACGGATTAGCGGGGACCGGCGCTGCGGCCGTTGTTGACGTACCACCAGGCGCTCGGGAAGATTCCCGCGGCGAGCGCGATCTTGATCGCATCGCCAATCAGGAACGGTGTTGCCCCCTTGCTGATCGCCTCACCCGTGCCGATCTGCAGCGCCGCGGCAAGCCAGCTGACACCGAACGCATAGATGATGAGATTGCCGATCAGCATCGCGCCAACGGTCCCGACCACGCTGCGGTCCCAGCCGAGATCGGCGAGTCGCCCAACGACCCATGCGGCGAAGAGCATCCCGATGAGATAGCCGCCCGTTGGCGCAAGCGCAAGTGCGCCGTCGGCGCCGCTGACGGCAAACTGCTCGACGCCGCTCCTGCCAGAGTTGAAGAGTGGCGCGCCGGCAACGCCGAGGAGCAGATAGAGGCCGAGCGACGCGAGGCTGCGCCGCGCACCGAGCGCGGCGCCCACGAGAAGGACGCCGAAGGTCTGTCCGGTGATCGGGACGGGAGTCCCAGGGATGGAGATGACCACCTGCGCCGATGCGCCGACGATCAGCGCACCGACGAGTGCGAGGGCGAGCCCCTGCAAACGAGAACCGAGTCGCTCGCCGAGGAAGACAGGGAAGAAGAAGTCGCCGAGCGTCACGCCATGTTCCGCCGCGGGGATCCGCGCCACCGCCGGGATCGATCGTCTGATCTGCACCTGAGCCCTCCCCTTCTCTTCCGATTCTACCCTTCGCGAGTGGACGCGCCTGGCTCCCTCGTGAAGGAGGCGGGCCGATGCGGCATACTGCGGCTGGGCATGGTGGCCATCGTTCAATGGTTAGGACCGCGGTTTGTGGAGCCGCAGATGAGGGTTCAATTCCCTCTGGCCACCCCACCCAGAAGCGAGGAGCACATCTTGCCCACAGCAGCACCTCGCCGCCGACTGATCAACGACCCGGGCTTCCTGCGACTCTGGGCTGCAGAGACGATCAGCCACCTCGGATCGAGCTTCAGCGGCCTGGCGATGCCGATCGTCGCGATTGAACTCCTCAGTGCAGGGCCGATGGAGATTGCCCTGATCAA
>CAINCM010000083.1 GCA_903847005.1 uncultured Chloroflexota bacterium
GATTCCAGTCTCAAGAGCGGCACGTGCGGGGCTCAGGCAGCGAGCGCAGGCCCCCTCTTGCAGGCCGTGAACCTGCGCGATCAACCGCACTCCACGATTCGTACGGTCGATGCGCGCCTTCACAGTGGCACGGAAGGACTCGTCGTCAAACGTGCGTGACAGCGTGAATTCGGGTACAGGGAAGGTTGCGCCTGGTCGCTCTGCGAGCAACGGAGAGCAGTCGACGGGGTACAGCTCGGGCGCCGCGACGTCCGTATCTCGTGAGGCCCGATTCGACTCGCTCACCCGTTGAGATCGGCGCGCCGTCGCGCCGCGGCGGTCAACACTGGTATCACTGCACCTGGCACGAGGCGGTCGAGTGGACCGCCAAAACGCGCGATCTCACGAACCAGGCGGCTGGAGGTCGAGGCGTGTTCGGGCGCGGTCATGAGGAAGACCGTCTCAATGGAAGGCGCAAGCAGGCGGTTTGCATGCGCCATCCGCAGTTCAGCCTCGAAATCGGACCCGGCGCGAAGCCCCCGGATGATCACGTGTGCCGCCGCCTCTTCAGCAATGCGCACCGTAAGGTTCGACGCTGCCCGAATCTCCACGCGGTCCGCGGCTTCGGCAAGTTCGGAGCCGACCACAGACCGAAGCAGCGCTTCGCGCTCCGCAAGAGAGAGCAACGCCTCTTTGGTGGCGTTCGGCAGGATCGCAACCACGAGCCGGTCGACGACTTGAAGGCTTCGTCGAATCAAGTCGATGTGACCGAACGTGACCGGATCGAAGCTGCCCGGATAAAGTCCGACACGCTCGCTCATCTCACGTCCTCCGCGCCATCAGGCTCAAACAGATCGATACCGGTCTCACCATAGGTGAGGGATCGCACCAATCGTAGACCCGTTGGGGCTCCCTGTGCTGTCTGGCCCTTGATCCTTCGCCCTGAGAGGACCAGGAGCCCATGGGCCGAAAGTGGACTCGGGCTCCCGCCGATCAACTCGAGGATTCCGTGGCGCAGATCCACGTCGTCATACGGAGGGTCGGCGATGATGAGGTCTGCTTCGGCGTTGCGAGAAACCTGGTCGCGCAGCGCAGAGAGCGCATCTGCGGTCTGCACGTCGGCTTGTGTGGCAAGACCGAGCGACATCACATTGCGACGGATCACCTCAGAGGCGCGTCGGGATTTCTCGACGAACTGCACGTGCCGTGCACCGCGGCTGAGCGCCTCGATCCCAGCCGCTCCGCTTCCCGCGCATAGATCCAGGATCCGCGCATCACGGAGTCGCGGCTCGAGGATTGCGAAGAGAGCCTGCCGAACACGGTCCGCCAACGGACGTGTCCCCTCTTCTGGCACCTGGAGGAGGCGACCACCAAACACCCCTGCAATGACGCGGATCCGCTGTGGCACAGCTCAGTCCTTCCCAGAGACGAGGACGGCGGTTGGCCATCCACGGAGATACGACGCCACGAGCGGACGCGATGTGGAAGTGGGTCGACCCATAGGGTCAAGCAGCCGTTCCGCCTCGGCACGCGCGACGACGGCCAGGGCGCGATCCTCTGCACGCGAAAGTGCGGCTACTCGCAGGGGCGGGAGTCCACTCTGCTCGGTCCCGAGGACATCCCCCTCGCCTCGCAGCTCCACGTCCCGCTCGGCGAGCAGAAAGCCGTCTCGTGTGCGCTCGATCGCCTCGAGGCGTGCGCGCGCAACCTCATCCTGGCTGTCGCTGACCAGGACGCACCAGC
>CAINCM010000084.1 GCA_903847005.1 uncultured Chloroflexota bacterium
CGACGAAGCTGGCGGGAATCGCCCAGACGAGTGGCGAGTCGAGCCAGGAGAGCGCAGTCAACGATCCGACGACCGTCGCACAGATGAGGCCGCCAAACAGACCCTCGACACTCTTGCGCGGTGAGATGAGCGGGGCGAGCTTTCGTTGGCCGAAACGTCGTCCGATCAGATAGGCACCCGTGTCTGCGCTCCAGACGACTGCAAGCAACCATCCGATCCATGGTGAGAGCGTGAGATCGCCGAGAAGCCCGAACAGCGGAAGGAGAAGAAGTGGCGAGAGCCAGATCGAAGTGGCAACCGTCCCGAACAGGGAGCGAGCATACGGCCGGAGGCTCCCGCGCCTGTCTCGGAGCGCGCGGGAGAGTTGGACACCGATGAAGGCGAGCAGCGTCACCACCCAGAAGGCGATGGCGGGGACCACGCCTGCGAACACCGCTGTGACGAGCGGAACGACAAGGAGTGCCGCGCTCCATGGCGCCGAGGCCCCGCCGCTGATGGCGCCGACGATCGGCGCACCTTCGCGTGCGGCGAGTAGGATCAAGAGCGCGGTCAGCGGAATCGTCCCGTACGGCCAGATGAGAACGCCGCCTGCAACCGGAAGGATCAGAAGAGCGCCGATCGCGCGCGCTGCAACGCCGCTCCCCACCCTCCCTTTCGACTTCCTCGTTGTCGCTCTCATCGTCCGAAGCGTCGTGTGCGGGCGGCATAGGCACGCATCGCCGACTCGAGGTCGGCGCCGCTGAAGTCTGGCCAGAGTCCAGGCCAGGTCACCAGTTCGGTGTATGCCGTCTGCCAAAGGAGAAAGTTCGACAGTCGTTCCTCGCCGCCGGTTCGAATGAGCAGATCTGGATCCGGGACTCCGGCGGTATAGAGCGCGCCGCTGATCACCTCTTCGTCCACCTTTTCCGGACCGATGCCGGAGCGAACGATGGAGCGAACGGCGTCGACAAGCTCCGTTCTTCCACCGTAGTTGAAGGCCACATGCAGCTTCATCCCGCTCCCGGCAGCCGTCGCGTCGCAGGCACGTCGAATCCGCTGCGCGGCCTCGTCTGGTAGTTCGTCCAGTCGACCGAGGAAATCGACCGCGATTCCGTTGTTCACCAGCGTCGTCGTCTCCCTCTCGATCGTTTGAGCGAGCAGCGCAAAGAGCTGGTTGACTTCGCGGTCATCGCGTCCCCAGTTCTCGCGACTGAAAGCGTAGACCGTGAGGTGGGAGATGCCGAGTTCCGCCGCGCGGGTGATGACACCCCTCAGCGTCTCTGTCCCGGCTGTGTGTCCGTCGAGCTCGTCGCGGCCCTGTGCGCGGGCCCAGCGCCGGTTTCCGTCCATGATGATCGCGACATGCCGCGGCAAGCCCTGTGCCGCTGGTCCGCGGTGGACAAGCGGAGGAGCGTCAACCGGACGATCGACGCTGGGCTCGGTCAACCTTCCAGAACCTCGCGTTCCTTCGAGGCCGCCATGCGATCGATCTCTGCGATCTTGGCGTCGGTCGCCTTCTGCAGCGATTCGAGCCTCCTTCGAGCGTCGTCCTCCCCGATCTCCTTGCCCTTCTCGAGCTTCTTGATCGCCTCCTGCTCATCGCGACGAGCGTTGCGGATCTCGATCCGAGCCTCTTCGGTCCGCTTTCCCATCTGCTTCACAAGATCCTTGCGACGCTCTTCGGTCATCGAGGGAACGCGGAGGCGAATGATGTTGCCATCCACCGCAGGCGTCATGCCGAGTTGGGCGTTGTTGAGGGCCTTTTCGATCGCTGGGATCGCTGTCGGATCCCAGGGCTGCACGACCAGGAGGGTGCTCTCAGGGACGCTGATGCCTGCCATCTGAACAAGCGGCGTCTTTGCTCCATAGTGGTCGACCGTGATGTGCTCGACGAGTGACGCACTCGCACGGCCGGTTCGGAATCCGCCGAGATCCTTGCGAAACGCCTCGACCGCTCGGTTCATCCGCTCGTCCACGCTCGCGCTCATCGTGTTCCCTCCTTCGAGATCATCGTGCCGACCTCCTCGCCGCGTACCGCCTTCAGGACGTTCTCACGAGCATCCAGATCGAAGACGACGATGGGAAGGTTGTTCTCCATGCAGAGCGAAACTGCCGCCGCATCGAGCACCTTCAGGCCATCGACGAGCACCCGCCCGTAGCTGATCGCAGGGATGCGAACCGCATCGGCATGGAGGTGGGGATCCTTGTCGTACACCCCATCCACCTTGGTCGCCTTCAGCATGACTTGGGCCCCGATCTCCACCGCGCGGAGCGCTGCCGCTGTGTCGGTCGTGAAGTACGGATTCCCGGTTCCCGCAACAAAGACGACGACACGACCCTTCTCGATGTGGCGGATCGCGCGCCGCCGAATGTAGGGCTCGGCAACCTCGTTCATCTCGATCGCAGTCATGACGCGAGTCTCGACACCGGCCCGCTCCAGGCCATCCTGGAGCGCAAGGCCGTTCATCACGGTGGCAAGCATCCCGATGTGGTCAGCGGTGGCACGCTCCATTCCAGTCGTGCTGGACGCGGTCATGCCACGGAAGATGTTGCCGCCCCCTACCACGATGCCGACTTCGACACCGAGTGCGCGCACGCCCTTCACCTGCTCTGCGACGTATGAGAGCACGTTCGGATCAACGCCGTACTGCTGGCTTCCGAGGAGTGCCTCTCCAGAGAGCTTCAGGAGAATGCGGGAGTAGCGCGGCGTTGTCGTCATGGCCGTGCCACGCGGCTCGCCATCGCGAGACTCAGAGCTCCTCGCCGAGCGCGTAGCGTACGAATCGGCGCACCCGGATGTTCTCGCCAATCGTTGCAATCGCGTTGGTGATGAGCTGGGCTACCGTCTCCTCGCCATCCCGGAACGGTTGATCGAGGAGGCATACCTCTTGGAACCACTTCTTCAGCTGGCCCTCTACGATCTGCGCGCGAACCGCCTCTGGCTTCTTTGCCAGCGCCTCGTCCGCCTCGAGTTCGGCACGCTTGGCGGCGAGGACTCCAGCCGGAATGTGGTCCTGGCTGACGTAGAGGGGGCTGAGCCCTGCAATCTGCATGCCGATCTCTTTCACAAGCTTCTGGAACTGCTCGTTCCGCGCAACGAAGTCTGTTTCGCAGTTCACTTCGAGCAAGACGCCGACGCGTCCGCCCGTGTGGATGTACGAGGAGACGAGTCCTTCACGCGCGTCACGTCCCGCCTTCTTCGCCGCCGCAGCGAGTCCCGCCTCACGGAGCGCGGCGACCGCCTTCTCAACGTCGCCGTTCGCCTCCTCAAGCGCCCGCTTGCAATCCATGAAGCCGGCGCCGGTTCGCTCTCGTAGATCTTTGACCGCCTCTGCACTGATCGCCATCTCGCTCTCCTCTTCCTGGTGTTGCGTTATGCGCTTGGTGCGCTCTCGTCTCGAGCCGGCGAAGAGGCTGGCTCCTCATCAGGAGAGAAGCTCAGCGTTCCTGCCGCACTCAGCGCGGCAACCAGATCGTCCTGCACATCTGATGCTGCTTGGCTCTCCGGGGCCGCTGCTGCCGCGGCCGCAGCCTCCTGTGCTTCGAGTTCGGGTAGTCGTGCCGCACGCTCTGCAGCACCTTCGATCACAGCGTCGGCTACCGCCTTGCAGATCAGCTTGATGCACTTGATCGCGTCGTCGTTCACAGGGATCGGATACTGCAGCTGGTCTGGGTCGACATTCGTGTCTGCGGTGCCAACGACCGGGATGCCGAGCTTGTTCGCTTCGACGGCGGCGAGCGTTTCGCGGCTTGGGTCGATCACGAAGACCATGCCTGGGGCACGGCGCATGCGCCGCATGCCACCGAGCACGCCGCGAAGCTTCTCGAGCTTGTCGCGAAGCTTGGCAGCCTCCTTCTTGGACATCATCTCGAACTCGCCCGCCCCTTCACGGGCTTCGAGCTGCTCGAGAAGCGTCAGTCGCTTGCGAATGGTGGTGAAGTTCGTGAGCATGCCGCCGAGCCAGCGCTTGACAACATACGGTTGTCCGGCTCGCGTCGCCTCTTCGAGGATCGGCGCCTGGGCCTGCTTCTTCGTTCCCACAAAGAGGATCGTCTCGCCGTTCGCGGCCGCCTCGCGAACCGCGACGAGTGCGGCTTCGAGGTGCTTCGCGCTCTTGGCAAGGTCAAGGATGTGGATCCCGTTGCGCTGGGCGTAGATGAAAGGCGCCATCTTCGGATTCCAACGCCGGGTCTGATGCCCGAAGTGGGCGCCGACCTCCAGAAGTTCGCGCATCGTAACTGCGGCCATAGTTCTCCTCAACACGGTTATGCCACCGCGGGACGCCATCGCGACCCCGAGGGGCCACCGTTGCGAGGCGACATGCTCCGCGTGCGTATTCCCTGACCTAGGCCAAGGGCCCCCGATTCGGGTGCCGCGCGATCTTACCATCCTCATCCCACCTCGTCCCCCGCTCGGCAACCCCCCGAAGGAGGCGCAAGCGGCGTGCGCCAGGCGCTCCGGCGACGATCAGCAGGTCGACTCGCCGCAGCCCGACGATCGCATCCCGATGTCGGCGCAGCGCGGCGTGCTTCCGATGGCCGAGGATCTCCAATGGGGTAGCTTCGCCGATGCTGCGGCGTGCTCGCACCTCAACCGACACGAGTGCGCCGGCCTCGTCGCGCGCGAGGATGTCGATCTCGAGCCCGTCAACGCGGAGATTGCGCGCAAGGATCTGCCACCCTGCGTCCGTCAGCGCAGCCGCCGCTTCGCCCTCCGCCGCTGCGCCGATAGCGACGCGATCACGTCCCACTGCACGAGTGTGCCCGACCGCACGTATCGGCAACGTTCCGTTTCTAGCGGCCACCCTCCGCTCTCGAGATTCGATCGGCGACCGGTGCATACGTCCGCCGATGATGTGGCGTCACGCCGAGCCGATCGAGAGCGGCAATGTGGGCGGGCGCCGGATAGCCCGCATTCGAGGCCCACCCGTACCCTGGGTATCGCCGATCGAGCTGTCGCATCAGTCGATCGCGAAGCACCTTGGCCACGATGGAGGCACACGCGATGGAATAGACGCTCGCATCACCCTTGACCACTGTCTCGTGCGCGCCGATCAGATCGTTCAACTCGCGCGCTGGTGCACCATCCACGAGCGCAAACTCTACGGGTCGTCCGTGGCGCCGCTCGAGAGCGCGCACGGCGCGTTGCATTGCAAGATGTGATGCGGCTCGTGGATTCAGGCGCTCCACTTCTCGCGCCGATGCGGCACCGATGCCCCATGCGACCGCTGCCCTCCGAATGATGGGATCCAGCTGTTCACGCTGCCTCCGCGACAGCGTCTTGGAATCTCGCACACCCTCGATGAGATCGCCTTCGGGCATGAGGATTGCACATGCAACAACGGGTCCCGCAAGCGGCGCCAGACCAACCTCGTCGATGCCGATCACGGCACGCTCTGGGGATCCGTGTTCGCGCTCTCGTTCACGTGTCGTTGTTCCGCGGCCACTGATTGGCCGGGAGGAGGTCACGCCTTCGACTGCTCCGAATCGTCTGCTGAGGCTTCCACCGGCGCTGCGTCTGGGATCGCACCGTCGCTCGGTGCGCTCTCGTCGACCGAAGGGTCACCTGCTGCTGCTGCAGGATCTGCACTTGTCGCCGAATCCTCGGCGATCGACAACGCAGGCTCTTCGACAGGCGTCTCGGCGACGGCAACAGGGGCATCGGCGACGACCGCCTCATCCACGGGC
>CAINCM010000085.1 GCA_903847005.1 uncultured Chloroflexota bacterium
CATGTGCACAACCTTCAGCCCGATCAGATCCTCGCGTACGGGATCGCCCGCGGCGAAGTGCGCGGGGTCACGATCGAAAATCTCGATCAGCAAAGCGCCGAACGCGCGACGGGACACGGAGCATTTGCAGAACTCTCGACGCGAGCCGGATCTTCACAGGCGTCATCTGAGCGGGCACCCGAGCCTGGAATCGCCATCGTCGCGGTGGCCGCGGGGCGTGGGCTGGCGGCGATGATGAAGTCGGCTGGCGCATCTCAGGTGGTGCATGGCGGACAGACAGAGAATCCCTCGGCGGCCGAGATTGCCTCTGCGATCAGCGCAACGGGGCGTCGTGATGTGATCGTGCTCCCTAACAACGGCAACATCCTTCTCGCGGCGCGTCAAGCGGCCGAGCTTGTCGCGGCGAACGTGACGGTGGTGCCGACGCGCAACGCCGCGGAGGGGATTGCGGCGCTGCTCACATGGGATCCGTCTCTTTCACTCGACGCCGCGCTGAAGCAGTTTGAGACTGCGCGCGTCGGCGCTCGAACGTTCCGGATCGTACAGGCGGTTCGCGATGCGGTGGTGAAGGGTGTGAGCGTTCGCAAAGATGAGGTGATGGCCCTCGACCCTATCGACGGCATCATTGCGACCGGAGGAGATGATGTCGAAGCTCTCACGCGCGCGCTGCAGGGCGAGGAGGCCGAGCTGATCACGCTGTATCTGGGTGCCGAGGTTGACGTTGCGGCCGGGGAGCGGTTGGCTGAGGGGGCGCGTGCCGCGATCCCCGGGGTGGCAGTGGAGCTCGCACGCGGCGACCAGCCGATCGAGCGGGTGCTGGTGAGCTTGGAGTGAGCTCCGACCCGAGCGGCGTGCCGCTCAAGGGACTCGGCCTGCCGGGAGGAGCAAGCCTCCTTCGCGGGCTCGCTCGCCTCGGAGTACAGAGCGTCGGCGACCTCCTGCTCTACCTGCCACGACGATATGAGGATCGACGAGCCATCACTCCTGTCGCCGACCTTGTGGGAGGGACTGCCGTGACCGTCCGGGTCCGCGTGGTCGACGTCCGCATCGAGAAGACATGGCGACGGGGCGTGCAGCGGACGATCGCCACACTCGCCGACGAGAGCGGAGTGGTGGAAGCAATCTGGTATGGCCGCAGATTTATCGAGCGCAGACTCGTGCCGGGCGCTGAGATCATTGCGTCGGGTCGCGCGAAGGCGATCGGATGGAGGACGCATCTCGAAGCTCCTGAGTTCAGCGCACTTGAGGGGGGCGAGAGCGTCCATGCAGGAAGAATCGTTCCCATCTACCGGTTGACGAAGGGCGTGACGGCCCTCAGCCTGCGTGGAGCCGTACGGCAGCTGATCGAACAGTTCGGCTCGGAACTCTTCGATCCGCTCCCTGACGACGTGCGTGCCAGAAATCGCCTCATGCCACTCGCCTCTGCCCTGAGTGAGGCGCACTGGCCAAGCGAGTTCGATCAGCGTGATGCGGCCCTTCGCCGGCTCGCCTTCGACGAGTTGCTCGCCGTACAGCTCTCGTTGGTGCGTCGACGTCGCAGGCGGGCGAGAGGTTCCGCTCCACCGATCCGTCTTTCGCGGCGAGATCGCACGGAGATCGAGGCGACGATCTGCGGTGGTCTCACGAGCGGAGGTGAACCGACGCCCGCAGCATCATGGACTGTGGATCAGGCAGCGGCAATCGATGGGATCTTGACTGACCTCGCGGCGGGGGAACCGATGCTGCGGCTGCTGCAGGGAGATGTTGGCACCGGGAAGACAGCCGTTGCGCTCGTTGCCGCTGCCGCCGTGGCCCGCGCTGGACTGCAGTCGGTGATCCTCGCGCCGACCGAGCTCCTTGCACGCCAGCATGCTGCGACGGCCGCGAGGCTTCTCGCTCCGCTCGGCGTCCGCGTCGATCTGCTGGTGGGGAGCATGTCGGCCGCAGAGCGTCGGCGTGTCCGCGGCAGCGCCGCCGACGGCGACATCGCGCTGCTCATCGGCACCCACGCGCTCTTCTCGGAGGCGACGAAGTTCGCCGCCCTCGGACTCGTGATCGTGGACGAACAGCATCGTTTCGGCGTGGAAGAGCGAGCGCAACTGACTGCCAAGGGGGAAGGAGAGCCGCACCTGCTGCTGATGACAGCCACACCGATTCCGCGGACGATCGCACAGCTTCTCTACGCGGATGTTGCATCGTCCGAACTTCGGGCGCTGCCGGCCGGTCGGCAGCCGATTCGCACTGCGATCCGCAGCGGTGCAGAGCTCGATCGCCTCTGGAGCTTTGTCACTGCGGAGGCAGCCGCTGGACGTGGCACCTTCGTCGTGGTGCCACGCATCGGCGAAACGGAGCCAGGAGAGGAGCCGATCGGTGAGACCGCAGGCGATGCGCTCGAGGCGGCGGGCGAAGTCGGGGTCCTGGAGCAGGCGGAGCGGATCGCCATCGCGGCACCCAGCCTCAAGATCGGAGTCGTCCACGGCCGTCAACCGACGGCGATGCGGACCGATGTGATGGATCGGTTCACGCGCGGAGATCTGGACGTCATCGTGGGTACGACGGTGGTCGAGGTTGGGGTCGATGTTCCGCGTGCAAGCGTCATGGTGATCATGGACGCCGATCGATTCGGCCTCGCCACACTCCATCAGCTCCGGGGTCGCGTCGGTCGCGGTGGCAGCGAAGGCTGGTGCGTCCTGGTCAGCGACAGCCAGGATGAGGTTGCGCGCGCACGCCTCGAGGCGATCGAGCGCACACGAGACGGCTTTCTGCTCGCCGAGCGGGACGTGGAGCTGCGAGGCGAGGGGGATGTGCTCGGGACCGAGCAGAGTGGACTCCCGCCCCTGCGAGTAGCCGCACTTTCGCGTGCAGAGGATCGCGCCCTGGCCGTCGTCGCGCATGCCGAGGCGGAACGGCTGCTTGACCCTATGGGTCGACCCACTTCCACGTCGCGTCCGCTCGTGGCGTCGTATCTCCGTGGATGGCCAACCGCCGTCCTCGTCTCTGGGAAGGACTGAGCCGTGCCACAGCGGATCCGCGTCATTGCAG
>CAINCM010000086.1 GCA_903847005.1 uncultured Chloroflexota bacterium
CGCCGCCGCGGTGGTGGGCGATACGGTCGGCGACCCGTTCAAGGACACCGCTGGCCCGTCGCTTCACGTCCTCGTGAAGCTGCTCGCCACGGTCACCCTGGTCCTGGCACCGCTCTTCATCGGGCCCGCCTGATCGGGGCGTGACGCGAGCGCGAGGCGCTTGCGATCGCATCGAAACCGTTGCGCATGGGCGGTGCCCCCTTCGTGGGGGCACCGCTCAACGCTATGGTGCAGAGTGCAGAACGTGTAGAGGCCGTGGGACGGGAGTACATCGGGTGCTTCGCCCGCAGCGAGCAGCGGAGGGTGAACGATGGCTGACCTGGGTGGCGCGTCCGACCTCCTGCTCGCGCTGCTGCTCGGGCTCGTCCAAGGCCTGACCGAGTTTCTGCCGATCTCGTCGTCTGCGCACCTCTACGCGATTCCGTACCTCTTCTCCCTCGACCATGCGCTCCTCTCTTCGCGTGCCTTCGCCGCCGTGGTCCACCTCGGCACCCTCGCCGCGGTACTGGTTGCGTTGCGCGGTGACGTGATCCGACTCGCTCGAACGGCGTCCACCCTTCTCTTCACATTGGGGCGGCGACGTGGGGAAGGTTCTGACGAGCGCCTCTTGCTTGCGATCG
This sequence comes from uncultured Chloroflexota bacterium, assembly GCA_903847005.1. Lineage (GTDB taxonomy): Bacteria > Chloroflexota > Limnocylindria > Limnocylindrales > Limnocylindraceae > Limnocylindrus. The sequence continues at coordinate 621 of CAINCM010000086.1, forward strand.
CCGTCGGAACGATCCCAGCGGTCGCGTTCGGGCTCCTCGCAGGGGACTTCCTGGAGAGCAGCGTGCGCACACCGATCGTCGTCGCGGTCGCCGTCCTCTTCGGAGCGGCGCTGCTGTGGATCGCAGATCGGGCGTCAAGCCTCGAGCGACCGCTCAGCGGAGTCTCAGCAATCGACGGACTGTTGATCGGCCTTGCACAGGCGCTCGCCCTCATCCCGGGAATCAGCCGCTCGGGGGCAACAATCAGCGGCGGACTCCTTCTCGGATTCAGCCGCGACGCAGCGGCACGCGTGAGCTTCCTGCTCGGGATCCCGGCGATCGCGGGGGCGGGCATCCTCGAGTTGCGCGGACTTCTGACCGACGGAACCGATCTTGCGGGGGCTGCGCCGCTGCTCGCGGTCGGCGCGGTCGCCGCCTTCTTCAGCGGACTTGGGGCGATCCGCCTCCTCATTCGCATCCTGAACGGCGGGAAGCTCTGGAGCTTCGCACTCTACCGAGTCGTGTTTGCGCTGATCCTTCTCGGCACGGCGCTGGTGCGTGGCGGAGTCTAGGCCGTGAACCTGACGTGGATCTAGGGAAAGAGCTGCGCCACCGGGCGTTGCGCGACCTTGTGTCGCGACGTCCGATCCGAACCCAGCGCGAGCTTGTCGCTGCGTTGCGGTCGCAGGGGATTCCGGCGACGCAGGCGACGCTGAGCCGCGACATCACAGAGCTGGGGCTGACCAAGGTGGAGCGGGCCGGAGCGCTCGCGTATGCGCTCCCTGCGGACTCCGGCGTGGAGCAGACCGCGGAGGTCCGTCTCGCCTCGCTCCTCTCGGACGCTCCTGCGGAGATTGACTCGGCGGGCTCCATCCTGGTCCTGAAGACGCTCCCGGGGAGCGCGCACGCCATCGCCGCATCGCTGGATCGTCTCCACTTGAAGGAGATCGTCGGGACCGTCGCGGGGGACGACACCCTCTTTGTGGCGGTCCGCGACGAGGCGGCGCTTCGCTCGCTTCGTGCGCGCCTTCGTGCGCTGGCCGCTCGGGAGGGGCGCGGCGCGGGCGACCGCTAGGATTCGCTCATGTATTGGGCAGACGAACTCGCAGCACGCGTCAGCGGCCCGCAGGTGGTCAACGACTCGAAGACGCCATCCGGCACCGTCCACGTGGGCAGCCTGCGCGGTCCGGTCGTCCACGACGTCATCGCACGGGCACTGCGCGATCGTGGCGTCCCCGTGGAGTTCCGCTACGGCGTGGAGGACATGGATGCGATGGATGCCCAGGCGCTGTTGACGCCAGATGCTGTCGAAACGTACATGGGGGTGCCGCTCTCTCGCGTCCCCGCGCCCGCAGGCTCCACCGCGAAGAACTACGCGCGTCACTTCGTCGAGACGCTCTTCTTTCCGACCTTCGCACGACTCGGCATTCGGCCAGAGTTCTATTGGCTCTCCGAAATCTACCCAACGGGGAAGATGGATCCCTACATGCGCATCGCGCTCGACAAGGCGCAGGTCATTCGAGACCTCTACGTGCGCGTGAGCAACGTCGAGCGTCCTGGAGGGTGGCTCCCAGTACAGGTGATCTGCGAGTCGTGCAACCGAGTCGGCACAACCCTCGCCGATGATTGGGACGGCGAGACGGTGCGCTATCGCTGCCTTCCCGATTACGTGAAGTGGGCCAAGGGCTGCGGACACGAGGGGCGCGTCGCGCCGTTCGGCGGCGCCGCCAAGATGCCGTTCAACGTGGAGTGGGCGGCGAAGTGGTCGCTGATGGGCGTCACGATCGAAGGGTGCGGCAAAGACCTCTCCACCAAGGGCGGGTCACGAGACCGAAGCGAGGCTGTCTCTCGCGAGGTCTTCGACCGCGAGCCGCCGATCAACGTGATGTACGAGTTTCTCAATGTCGGCGGAAAGAAGATGTCGACATCGAAGGGGCGCGGCGCCGCGGCGCATGCGGTTGCAGAGTCGATTCCGCCGAGCGCGCTGCGCTTCCTCTTCCTTCGCCCTCGACCGAACCAGGCGATCGACTTCGACCCCGCCGGCACCGACGCGATCCCGCGCCTGCTCGACGAATACGACCGCATCAGCAGCGCAACTGCAGGGAAGGCGGTGCGCGGCGAGCTGCCACTGGATCATGAGCGGATGCACTTCTACAGCCAGGTCGCCGATGGGGATGCAGATGCGGCGGTGGCGGCCGCGGGCGCGTGGCGCCCCGCATTCGGGCAGCTCTCCCTCCTCCTGCAGCTACCTGGGGTGGACGCCCCTGCGCGTGCGGCGGAAGAGAAGGGGAGCCCGTTGAGCGCCGCCGAGCAGCAGGAGTTGGACGAGCGCATCGAGGCGGCGAAGCACTGGCTCGCTGACTACGCGCCCGACGAGGCGCGCATTGCGGTGCGCGACGAACTGCCAGCCGATGCGGTCCGTGCGCTCAGCACAGCAGAGCGCGACTGGCTGCTCGCCCTTGCCGACGCGGCAGATGCGGCGCAGCCGATCGGCGGCGATGCGTGGCAGGCGCTCATCTTCAGCGCCGCGAAGGAGGGCGGCCTCCAGCCCGTGCGTGCCTTTGCCTCGCTCTACGCCGCCTTCCTCGGTCGCACCAACGGCCCTCGTGCCGGATGGCTGCTCGCCGCGCTGGATCCCGCGCTGGTGCGCACGCGCCTGCGCGCCGCCGCAGCGATTGAGTAGAGTGCGCTCATGAACGGAGCACGCAGATGAGCGTCGGCACACAGCGCCTGCGAGAAGACGCCGAACGACTTCGCGCTGGCGCGATCGCCAAGCGTGAGGACCCTGCCGTTGTGGACGCCGCCCTTGCCGCCGATGTGAGCCGTCGCGAACTTTCGGTGAGAGTGGATGGACTCCGCGCCGATCGGAAGCGCATCTCGGGCGACGTCGGCGCGCTCCTCGCCGCGGGCAGCGCCAAGGACGACCCGAAGGTGGTTGCCGGCAAGGCGGCCTCGCAGAAGATCGCCGATCAGTTGACGCAACTCGAAGCGCAGCTCGCTGCGGCGGAGTCGGCGCTCGAAGAGGCGCTGCTCCGAATTCCGAATCCGCCCGACGAAGATATTCCTGTTGGCGGTTCGGAGTCGAATCGCAGCATCCGCACGTGGGCACCCGCAGGCCACCCAGGGATCCCAGCGGACGGGAGTGAGCCGGCAACGGCGCCAGCGCCGGAGCACGACGCGGTCGCGGAGCGGCTCGGCATCTTCGACCTGGAGCGCGGCGCAAAGGTTGCCGGCGCCGCCTTCCCTGCGTATCGTGCGGACGGTGCGGCACTGATTCGGGCGCTGATCAACCTCTTCCTCGACACGCACGTCCGCGAGAACGGATTCACGGAGATCTGGTCGCCGATCCTCGTCAACGAGGCATCAGCGCGCGGCACGGGGCAGATCCCCGACAAGGAAGACCAGATGTATGTGGTCGGTCGCGACGGCTTCTACCTTGCGCCGACCGCGGAGGTTCCGGTGACGAACCTGCATCGTGACGAAATCCTCGAAGGTTCACAGCTGCCGATCCGGTATGCGGCATACACGCCCTGCTTCCGACGAGAGGCGGGGGCTGCCGGTCGCGAGACGCGCGGCATCCTGCGACTGCACCAGTTCGACAAGGTCGAGATGGTCAGCTTCGAGCGACCGGAGGATTCGCGTGCGGCTCTGGAGTGGCTCACCGAGCGCGCCGAGATCCTGCTGCAACGCCTCGAGCTGCCGTATCGCGTTCTCTTGATGGCAACGGGGGACATGGGTTTCGTCCAGATGCGCAAGTACGACCTCGAGGTCTGGGCGGCCGGATCGAGGCGCTGGCTCGAGGTCTCATCGTGTTCCAACTTCGGCGACTATCAGGCACGACGCATGGCCATTCGCCACCGCAGCGAGCCCGGGGCGAAGCCAGAGCTCGTCCACACGCTCAACGGTTCAGGACTTGCGATTCCGCGCGTGCTCGCCGCGCTCCTGGAGAACGGAGCGCAGCCAGACGGGAGCGTCAGGCTCCCGGCCGTGCTGCACCCGTACCTCGGCGGCCGCACCCACCTTCGCCCACCGGCCTGATCCTCTTCGTCGCTTCCGATAGACTGCGGAGCGGAGGGGTGCCGGAGTGGTTGAACGGAGCTGTCTTGAAAACAGCCCAGGCTGGTAACGGTCTGCGGGGGTTCGAATCCCTCCCCCTCCGCCACACTTCATGAACAGGCTCGGGCTCTGCGCCGACTGCGTGGAGGCGCGCGAGATCAGAAATGGACGGGGTACCGCCTTCTTGCGCTGCGGGCTCTCCGATCGCGATGCGCGCTATGCCCGGTATCCGAGGCTCCCCGTGATGCGCTGTGCCGGATTCAGCGCTGCGACTCCGCCCGACGCGTCGCCGCCATCAGCAACTCCCAGAGCGCCCGAAGATCTTCGGGGCTGAGCGCTCCGGCGCCGCGCGCACCGATGCGCGCCAGCACGGCTGCCTCCCGCTCGGGATCGTGCACGGGGCGACCGAGTGCCGACTTGGCGGCGCCCGCCTCCAGCGCGAGGCGCGTGCGCTCATCCAGGAGCGTCAGGAGCTCGCCGTCGATGCGATCGATCTCGCGACGGATCTCGTCGAGTCGAGCGGCGGGATCGACGGTCACCTCGTCGCCTCTTCCCGCAGCTCAGCGATCAGCGCAACAGCACGTTCGTAGCCGGCGGCGAGCATCCCGCGCACTGCAACGGCGGCCACATCTTCGAGCAGGCTGATGCGACGGAACGACTCGCGCTCCTCTGGGTTCGACAGGTGCACCTCGGCGAACGGCCGCTCCACGGCCAAGAGTGCATCGCGGAGGCTGACACTCGTATGCGTGAGCCCGCCCGGATTGATGATCACCCACGAGAAGTCGCGGACGTGGAGCCGGTCGATCAGATCACCTTCGTGATTGGATTGGAACGAGTCGATGAGCGTCATGCCTGCAGACGCTGCGGCGGCGCCTACGCGCGTCTCGATCTCTTCAAGCGTGGTGGTGCCGTAGCGCTCTGGCTCACGTTCACCGAGCAGATTGAGGCTCGGACCGTTCAGCAGCAGGATCTCGCCTCCGGCCGCATGGGCGCGGGTGCGCGATGGAAGTTCGGCGGCGCTGATCCGTGATGCTCGCTCGGTCACCGCGTCCCTCCACTCCCCGCCAGCATCTGCGTGGCGGCGCGTAGGACGAGGCTAGCAGGGACATCGTCGCGGATCTCGAATCCGCTCTCCGTTGCGAGGACCCAGCGGATCTTCCCTCCCGCAACCTTCTTGTCTCGCGTGGTCGCCTCCACCAGCGCGGCAGGGGATTCGCGACGAGGAGCGACGCCGAGGCCGAGCGCGTCGAGAAGTGCGAGGGCACGAGCGGCGCGCGCCGCTGGGGTGACACCCATCTGCTGCCCGATGGCGATCGCAGCGCGAAGCCCGTAGCCGACCGCTTCGCCGTGCAGGATCCCCTTGTACTGCGCCGCCTGTTCGAGCGCGTGCCCGAGCGTGTGTCCGAGGTTGAGACTCATGCGGAGACCCGCCTCTCGCTCATCGCTTGCGACGACGGTGCACTTCCACCAACCGGCGCGCTCCACGATCTCGGCGTAGGTTCCGTCTTCATGCAACGAAGGGTCGCCTGCGGCAATGCGCGCGGCGCTCTCTTCCAGGAGCGCGAAGAGCCGCTCCTCACCCAGCAGCGCGACCTTCACCGCCTCGCCTGTGGCGGCAACGATCTCTCGTGTTGGAAGCGTGCGCAGCGCCTCGAGGTCGGCGATCACGGCGACCGGTTGATGGAATGCGCCGACGAGGTTCTTCCCTTCAGGTAGATCCACGCCGGTCTTCCCACCGAGCGATGCATCCAGCTGAGCTGCGAGCGTGGTTGGGACGGCGACCCAGTCGATGCCGCGCAGGTAGAGGGCGGCGAGCAGGCCCGCCGTGTCGGTCAGCGCGCCACCGCCGACGGCAACGATGAGATCGCCCCGTTCGATGCCCGCCGCGGCGAGCCGGCGTGCTGCGTCGTCGATCACCGTGAGTCGTTTTGCCGACTCGCCGGGCTTCAGGGTGAGTTGGGTCACGTCGATCTTGGCGCGCTTGAGCGCCGCGATGATCGTTGAGCCGACCGCGCGCTCCGCGTTCGGTTCGCTCACCACGACCACGCGTCGTGCGCTCCGTGACCTCAGCAGTCGAAGCAGGGACTCGGTCGCAATCCCGACGCCGAGATCCCACTGCCCCCGTGGGAGTGCCGCCGAGAGCAGCAGACGTCCGTCGCCGCGCGGCGAGTTCTGCAGCACCGCAATGGCGGGTCCTGCGAGCGTTCCCGGACTCTTCTTGCTCTCCAAACGCGCGCCGATCGCATAGAAGCGAGAGCGCGCTGCTCGGAGCGTGCGCAGCGTCTCCTCCGGGTTCCCTCGCTTCATGAGCGGCCGCACGACACGAGCCGTGCGCAGCCTGCCCGCGATCACGGCATCTGGGGCATCGAGCCAGAGGATGCGCGCGCGCTGGCTGATCAGCCAGCGGTTGCGAGGGTCGACCAGCGTGCCTCCGCCGAGCGCGACGATCCGACCGATGCCGAGTGCCTCGGCCGAACCGCTGGTTGGCGGAGCGACCTCATCGAGCGCGGCAACGGCCGAGCGTTCGCGGATGCGAAAGCCCGCTTCGCCCTCGCGCGCGAAGACGGCCTCGACGCTGTCCTTGGCGACGCCGGTGCTCGCGATGATGCTGCGGTCGAGATCGAGGAGCGGAACGTTGAGCTGTGTTGCAAGCCTGCGTCCAAGCGAACTCTTCCCCACGCCGGGGAGTCCGACGAGCGCAAGGTTGCTTCGCCGCGCCCTCATCTGGAACTAGTCATCGCCGCCGGAGCCTGCGGCGCTCGTCCCGCTCGCATCGGTCTCTGGGTCGTGAGCGCCACCTGCAACCGGCGCGCTCCGCGGCGTGGCGGCGCGTGTGCGAAGTGCGGAGAGGTTCGCCTTGATCTCTTCGAGCGAGTCGCCGCCGAGCTTCTCCAGGAGGAAGGGGATCAGTGCGAGCGCAACCATCGCTTCGCCGATGACGCCTGCCGCGGGGACCACGCTGATATCCGAACGTTCGTAGTGGGCCTTCTCGACCTTCTCGCCGCTGATCAGGTCAGCGGACGGGAGCGGCCGGGCCAGCGTGCTGATCGGCTTCACCGCGGCGCGAATCACGAGCGGCTCGCCGTTGCTCACGCCGCCGGTCAGCCCGCCCGCGCGATTCGTGCGGTGCACCCAGTCGCCCGACGCGGTGCGTCCCTCGATCACGTCATGAACCTCCGAGCCGAAGATGCGCGTCTGTTCGAATCCGAGTCCGAACTCGACACCCTTGACGCTCTGGATGCTCATGACCGCCTGCGCGAGCGCCCCATCGAGTCGACGATCCCAGTGCACATCCGAACCGAGGCCGATTGGAAGACCCCGCACCACCACTTCGAAGACGCCGCCAACGGTGTTCCCCGACTCGCGCGCCTCATCGATGCGAGCGATCATGCGCTCTTCAGCGGAAGGATCGGGGCATCGGAGCGGGCTCTCCTCCGAC
>CAINCM010000087.1 GCA_903847005.1 uncultured Chloroflexota bacterium
CATTGAGCGCGGTGTCGTCGATGACGTAGATCTTCGGTTTCGGGATGTTCGCCGCAATGGAGAGTTCGGCGGTGATGTTGTCGAGCTGCAGCTCTTCGGTGCCGGCGCTCGGGTCCAGCGGCTTCGCCCCCGCGGCGCTCAGAACGGCGCGGTCGCCCCCGAACCATGCACCGAGCGTCAGGAAGAAGCCGAGACCGAAGGCGAACAGCGAGTATGGGAGCGCCCCCTCGATGCCGCCGGTGAGTGCCACGCCGGCGGCGGTGGCCAGCGCCGCGAAGATGCCGATGACGAGCAGGACGAGAAGTGCCGACTTGCGTCGGTTCGCCGCCGCGAGGTCGTAGAAGGTCGCCATGCCGTTCCCCTACTCCGGGACGATCAGGAGAGGCTGACCTTCGGGACGACCTCCTCGGCGTCGGGCGCGTCGAAGAAGTCACGCTTCGCGAAGCCGAAGGCTCCGGCGAAGAGGAGTCCCGGGAAGCTCTGCACCGAGTTGTTGTACGAGAGGACCGAGGCGTTGTAGTGCTGGCGGCTGAAGCCGATCTGGTTCTCTGTGGAGGTGAGCTGCTCCTGCAGTTGAATCACGTTCTCGTTCGACTTCAGCGTGGGGTACGCCTCCACGTTGGCGAAGAGGGTCCGCAGCGAGCTGGTGAGCAGGTTCTCCGCCTTCGCCTGGGCGGCCGTGTTGCCCGTGGCACCGGCGTTCACGGCGGCGGCCCGTGCCGCGGTGACACTCTCGAGGACGCCCTTCTCGAAGCCCATCTGCCCCTTCACCGCCTCGACAAGGTTCGGGATGAGGTCATAGCGGCGCTTCAGCTGCACCTGGATCTGGCCGAGCGCTTCATCGACGCGGTTGCGTGCGTTGACGAGGCCGTTGTACGACGAGATCACAAGCAGAGCGAGCCCACCAACGATAGCGAGAGGGAGTAGTAGCTCCACGCGTCCTCCTTGCGTTGCATTCGACGCACATCTTGTGCGCTGCTCTGATTCTACTCTGCTTGCACACAGACAGAGTATTAAGAATCCCGCACAAAATCACTGCGTTTGACGACCCCCCAGGGGGGCGGCGTAGGCTGTGCATAGCAACTGGGTTGAGGCCTCAGCGGTCTCCCCTGGTGCAGGTGCAGCCCGGCAAACTGGGCCCCTGCGGGAAAGGTCTGGGCGTTTATGAACGTATTGTTGGTTGGTACCGGCACGGTCGGAGAGGCGATCGCTCACCTCGTGAAAGGTCGCAAGTGGCTCGGCAAGATGACCCTCGCCGACTACTCGCTCGATCGAGCACGCACCGTCGCGGACGCGGTGGGTGCCGGCTACGACGTGGCGCAGGTCGACGCGGGGAACGCGCAGCAGCTGAAGGACCTGATCGTGGCCTCCAAGGCGGATCTTGTGCTCAACGCCGTCGACCCGCGCTTCGTGCCCGCCATCTTCGACGCGGCCCTCGAGGCGGGCGTCAATTACATCGACATGGCCACCAGCCTCTCCGTGCCAGACAAGCAGAACCCGTACACCGTCCCGGGCGAGATGCTCGGCGACTACCAGGTGGCGAAGAACGGCCTCTGGGAGGCGAAGGGGAAAGTCGCGCTTATCGGCATGGGAATGGACCCCGGCCTCTCCAACATCTTCGCGGCATATGCAAAGAAGTGGACCTTCGACGACGTGAACGCGGTCCACATCCGCGACGGAGGCGACCTGCGGATCGAGGGATACCCGTTCGCGACGGTCTTCAGTCTCTGGACGGTCATCGAAGAGTGTTTGAACCCTCCGATCGTCTGGCGCAACGGCAAGGTCGAGGTTCGCGCGCCATTCAGCGAGCCAGAGGACTTCGTCTTCCCCGAAGGCGTGGGTCCGGTGATGTGCGTCAACGTGGAGCACGAAGAGGTGATGCAACTGCCACGAACCATGAAAGCCGACCTGATCACCTTCAAGTATGCGCTAGGTGCCGACTTCATCGAGACGCTGCAGCTGCTCCACCGTCTCGGCCTCGACGGCAAGGAGCCGATCGACGTGAAGGGGACGAAGGTCGCGCCACGCGATGTGATCGGCGCGCTCTCTCCAGACCCCGCACGACTGGGAAGGAACATGGTGGGACGCGCGATCGTCGGCGCGCTCGTCAGCGGCACCAAGGATGGGCGCCCGCGCGAAACCTTCCACTATCAAGTGTGCGACGCGGCCGAGACCATGGGCCGCTACAACCTGCAGCCGGTTGCGTGGCAGACCGGCGTGATGCCGATCATGGCCATGGAGCTGATCGCCGAGGGTGTCTGGGGCGGCGCCGGCGTGAAGTCGCCGGACGCGTTCGATCCAGACCCGTTCCTCGACATCTGCGAGGACTATGACGTGACGGTGAAGCTTGAGCACCGCCTCCCCGGTCGCTCGATCCTTCCTCCGACGGCACAGCCGCCAACGGGAGCGCAGTCGGTCACGGTCAAGG
>CAINCM010000088.1 GCA_903847005.1 uncultured Chloroflexota bacterium
CACCAGCGAGATGCGCGCGGCGCTGCCGAACAAGGTGGCGATCGAAGACGCGGTGCACAACGCGAGTCGCATGGCGACAGGGATCGCCGCACTCGAGGCCGGTGACGTGGCGGGCTTTGCGCTTCTCGCCGACGATCGTCTGCATCAGCCGTATCGCGCGGCGAAGTATCGCGCCATGCCCACGCTGATCTCCGCCGCCGTTGGCGCAGGTGCGGTGAGTGCCTGTCTCGCCGGAGCCGGCTCGTCTGTGTTGGCGATCGTCGACGATGCGTCGCGCGTGAGCGCGGTCACTGCGGCCATGGAGCGCGCACTCAACACCACGCAGATCGGCGGTGCGGCACGACGCGTTGACGTCGACGCGGACGGTGTCCGCCTTGAGGCGTACGAAGGCTTCGGCGCATGAGCGAGGCGCTCCTGGTGCAGAAATACGGTGGAAGCTCCGTTGCGGATGTTGAGCGGATCGGCGCCGTTGCGGCACGCATCGCGGCCGACCGGGCCGCAGGGAACAGCGTGGTGGCCGTGGTCTCTGCCATGGGCGACACCACCGACGACCTGCTTGCGCTCGCGTCGCAGGTGACCGGCGGCGCGCTCCCCGACGCGCGCGAACAAGATGCGCTGCTCGCCACCGGTGAGATCCAGTCGGCGGCGCTGTTGGCGATGGCGCTGCGCGCGCGCGGCGTGGAGGCGGTGAGCCTCAGCGGCGCCCAGGCGGGGATCAGCGCCGATGGCACGTTCGGCAAGGGGCGCATCGCCGCCATCGAGCCGAAGCGCGTGCGCGAGGAGATCAGCGCCGGCCGGGTGGTGATCGTGGCCGGCTTCCAGGGGGTGAGCGGGACGGAGACGACCACGCTCGGGCGAGGCGGATCGGACACCTCCGCCGTGGCCCTCGCCGCCGCCCTCGGTGCCTCGCGCTGCCAGATCTTCACCGACGTGACCGGCGTCTACACGGCGGATCCGCGCGTGGTCCCCGACGCCCGACAGTTGCGGGTGATCGGCTACGAGGAGATGCTGGAGCTCGCCAACCAGGGGGCGCAGGTGATGCAGACGCGCGCCGTAGAGTTGGGCTGGGTGAACGGCGTCACCATCGAGGTGCTCAGCTCGTTTGTGGATCGGCCAGGAACCCAGATCAAGGAGGATACGCAGATGGAACAGCGAAACAAGGTGCGCGGCCTCGCCGCAGATACGAAGGTGGCGAAGGTGACGATGGTCGCCGTCCCCGATCGCCCCGGCATCGCCAAGTCCATCTTCGATCCGCTCGCGGCGGCGAACATCAACGTGGACATGATCGTGCAAAACGTCTCGCACGACGGCACCACCGACCTCTCGTTCACCTGCGGTCGCAGCGACCTTGCGGCGGCACGACCGATCCTCGAGACGATTCGCCAGGAGATCGGCGCGCGTGCGCTGGAGATCGACGAGTCGGTGGCGAAGATCTCCATCGTTGGCGCCGGCATCCAGAACGCACCAGGCTATGCGGCGCGCATGTTCGGCACGCTCGCCGATGCCAAGGTGAACATCCAGATGATTTCGACGTCAGAGATCAGGATCACCTGCATCGTGACGCAGGCGGATGCGGATCGCGCGCTGAAGGCGCTGCACGGCGCCTTCGATCTTGCCGCACCGGATCCCGTCGACGCGGAGTCGCGCGCCTGATCCACGTCGAGCGACTCGACGCCGTCACCTCGACCAACGACGTTGCACGCGAGCGACTCGCCGCGGGTGTCGACACCCCGCTGCTGATTCGCGCGGAGACGCAGCGCGCGGGACGCGGCCGCGCCGGGAGGGTGTGGCTGGACTCACCCGGAAGTTCGCTGTTGATGAGTCTTGCGGTGCGCGCGGAATCGCTTCCTGTTGAAGCGGATCGCGCGTGGCGCGTCGGCGCAGAGTTTGCGCTCGCACTCGCCGATGCGGCGGAAGACGGCGCGGGGCTGCTGATCGGCGGACTCGCGCTGAAGTGGCCGAACGATCTGGTGCTGCGCGACGAAGAGGGTGGCGTCACCACCGGATTCCGCAAGGTGGGCGGCGTGCTGATGGAGGCTGCCGACCTGGGGACGCCCGATGCATCGCTCATCGTCGGGATCGGACTCAACGTTCGCGGGGATCCTGCGCGTTTGGATCCTGAACTCGCCGCAACGGCGACGTCGCTCGAGCTCGCGACCGGTCGGCCGGTGGATCGCGAGGCGATCTTCGACGACACGGTGGCGCGGCTCGGTGGGCGCCTGGCGGCGCTCCGTTCTGGTCGATTCGACGTGGCCGGCTGGCGGAGTCGACAGCTGCTGGAGGGCTGGGAGGTGGAGCTGGACCTGGGCGACGAGGGCTCGCTGGCCGGTCGGGTGGTCGGTTACGACGGCCTCTCCGGCGCGCTCATCCTCAGCGTGGACGGCACGGAGCGTGCCATCCATGCCGGCGAGGTGACCCGAGTCGTGCGAGCCGTCACCCCGTAGGGGGTACCATCACCCCCTAGTGGGGAGGGTCCGTGCCGAGCTTTAGGAACCCGTTCAAGCGCCGCAAGGCGACCCCTGGAGGCGAGCCAGACCTCTGGTTGCGCTGCCCCGGGTGCTCCGAGCTCCTCTTCAAGAAGAGCCTGGAGAAGGGCCACCGTGTCTGCACCTCGTGCGGGCACCACTTCCGTGTCCCCGCCCGCGAACGGATCGCCCAGCTCGTGGACGAGGGCTCGTTCGCCGAACTCGACGCCAGCCTCGTCTCCCTCGACCCGATCGTCTTCACCGACTCCAAGCCGTACCCGGAGCGAGCCGCCGCCGCCCGAAAGAGCACGGGGGAGCGGGACGCGGCCGTCCGGGGCACCGCCACCATCGGCGGGATCGAGGTCTCCCTTCTGGTGATGGACTTCTTCTTCATGGGGGGCTCCATGGGCTCCGTCGTCGGCGAGAAGGTGGCGCGTGCAGCCGAGCTCGCGACCGAGCGCCGGCTCCCCCTGCTCATCGTCACCGCCTCCGGCGGCGCGCGCATGCAGGAGGGGACCTACGCGCTGATGCAACTGCCGAAGACGCTCGCCGCGATCGCGCGGCTGAAGGCGACCGGCGGCACGTTCATCAGCCTGCTCACCGATCCGACCACGGGCGGCACCATCGCATCGTTCGGTGCGCTCGGAGATCTGAACGTTGCGGAACCGAACGCGTTGATCGGATTCAGCGGCGCGCGCGTCTCGGCGGGAACCATCGGCGACGAACTCCCCGCCGGATTCCAGCGCTCTGAGTTCCTGTTGGAGACCGGATTCATCGATGCGATCGTGTCGCGTCCGAACCTGCGCCCGTGGTTGATCCGCGCACTCGGCCTGCTGCAACCGCTTCCGGCACCCGCCGTCCCGCTCTATCAGCAGATCAACATCCCGGGCGTCGGCCTGATCGGTGGCGTGGTAAGCGGTGTTGCACAGGGCGCGGGCACCATGATCGGCAGCGTGCTCGCACCGGTCGCCGACGTTGCCACCAAGGTGGCGAACCGCGCCGATCAGATCTTGGAGAACCAGCGCGACCGACACCTTGCGCCAGAGCTCGCGGCGCACCTTCCAGAAGAGGAGGCGTGGAGCCACGTGCGCCGCGCACGAGAGGTGCACCGTCCGCGCACCGCAGAGATCCTCGAGGCACTCAACGCCGAGTTTGTGGAGCTGCGCGGCGATCGACGCGCCGGCGATGACGGCGCCATCGTCGCCGGTATTGCGCGCATTGATGGTCGACGCATCGTGGTCGTGGGGACGCAGAAGGGGCGCGACACCGAGAGCAACATCCGACGCGGCTTCGGCATGCCGCACCCGGAGGGCTACCGCAAGGCGGAGCGCGCGTTCGAG
>CAINCM010000089.1 GCA_903847005.1 uncultured Chloroflexota bacterium
AGCGCGCTACGAACCTTCGTAGGCCGCGCGCAGTTCCGCAACGACGAGCTTCCCCATCTTCATCATCGCGGCCATCGCGCGCGCCGCGCCATCTGGATCTGGACCTCCGATGTACTTGTTCATCTCGCGAGGATTCACCTGCCATGAGAGACCGAAGCGATCCTTGAGCCAACCGCAGCGGCCGTGTTCGCCGCCACCTGCGACGAGCCCCTCCCAGAAGTGGTCGACCTCCGCCTGATCGGCACAGTCGATCTGGAACGAGATCGCCTCGCTGAACTTGAAGTCTGGACCAGCGTTCAGCGCAAGATACGGCACGCCAGACAGGTTGAACCGGACCGCGAGCACGCTCCCCGCCTCTCCCGCGTGATAGCTGCCTGGCGCGCGCACCACTTCGTCGATCGCACTGTTTGGGAAGAGTGAGACGTAGAACCGCGCCGCCTCTTCGGCTCTGCCGTCGAACCAGAGACACGGATTCGTTGCGGTCATCCGGCGATCATAGTGCAGTCTGATCCGCCCCATTTGCTATCGTCGCCCCATGCTGTTGATCGTCGACGCCCAAGTGAACCAGTTCGAACCGCCGATGGCGGTGCACGACGGGCCCGCGATCCTCGCTCGGCTGCAGTCGCTCGTCGCACGGGCGCGCGCCGCGCAGGTTCCCGTTGCGTTCGTCCAAAACGACGGCAGCGAGATCGATCCGGATTTCCCGGGAACACCGGGCTGGGAGCTGCACCCGCAGCTTCGTCCGATCGGCGACGAGAAGACCTACCGAAAGACCACGACCGACTCGTTCCACCAGACCGGCCTGCTCGAAGATGTCCGCAAGGCCGGCGTCACCAGCATCGTCATCGCGGGGATGCAGTCCGACCACTGCATCGACGCCACCACGCGTCGTGCCGCAGCCGAAGGGCTCGATGTGACGCTCGTCTCCGACGCGCACAGCACGTTCTCATTCACCGACGAGCCGGCAGAGCGCATCCGCGCGCGACAGAACGAGGCGTTGAGCAACATCGCAACGCTGGCAGCGGAAGCGGAGGTGACGTTCGAATGAGCGGCAACGAGACGCTCGACCAGATGATGCGGCACATGTCGTGGGCGAACGCCGCACTCTTCAAGCAGCTGAGCAGCCTCCCCGACCACGCCCTCGCCTTCACTGCGCCGGGGAGCGAGTGGAGCGTTGGCGCGATCGCCCACCACCTCGTCACCGCAGCCGAGAACTACGCGCAGCGACTGCACGGCGAACCGCGGGCACCCGAGCGCGAACTGCCCGCCAACGCCGCCGACATCGTGCAGCTCGCTGCAGGCCTCGCCCGGGCCGACGCAAGGCTTCGCGAAGGTGCCGCCCTCGACGGTGCAGAGGTGTTGCACTGGATCTCGTTCGGCGGAGAGCCGATGGCCTTTCCACGGTGGGTGCTCGTGAATCAATCGGTCCACCACGCCACGGAACACCGTGCGCAGATCGCCGGAGCCCTCGCGGCGAACGGGATCACGAGCGTAGACCTGGATGCGATCGACGTCTGGACTCTGTACGATAACGATGTCTCATCTGCGGACACATGAAACAATGGGAGGTCATCGATGAACGCTGCCGGAAAGTTCTTCACACGAGCGGCGTTGGTTGTGCTCCTTGCTGTCGTCGCTGGATGCAGTTCTGGGTCTGCTGAGGGTGTGGGCGTGCGGACGGTGAGCGCTACGGAAGCGGTGAAGGCGCTGGAGTCCCGCGTCGTGATCGACGTGCGCAGCCCAGCCGAGGTCGCGGAAGGCGCGATCACCGGCGCTAC
>CAINCM010000090.1 GCA_903847005.1 uncultured Chloroflexota bacterium
CCTGCTCGGCGGCGGCACGGCGCTCGCGGTGAGCATCGGCCTGACGAGCCTCGCCCTCTTTGCGGTGGGCGCCTCGGTCAGCCTTCTCACCGGGCGATCGGCACTCTTCTCCGGTGCGCGCCAACTTCTCATCGGGGCGGCCGCGGCGGCGATCACCTATCTCATCGGCAGCCTCATCGGCGTGAACGTCTAACCGATGCCACTGCCGCCAGATCCGGTCCTGTTCGCGATCGGACCGTTGGAGATTCGGTGGTACGGCTTGCTGTACGCCATCGGGCTCGTGGTGGTCTATCGATTTATGATGCGCGAAGCGAGGCGGCGCAAGCTGAACGCCGAGCTGATTGCAAATGGCCTGATCATCATCTCGATCGCCGCACTGCTCGGCGGTCGCCTGTACCACGTGATCGATGCGTGGGATCGCTATGCCGCGAACCCGATCGGCGCACTCATTCCGCCGTACGAAGGGCTCGGCGCGCCAGGCGGAATCATCACGGGTGCGATCGCATTGGCCCTGCTGCTGCGACGCTGGAAACAGACACCGTGGGGCTGGGTCGACGTGGCGGGACCCGCCATCTTGGTGATGCAGGCGATCGCACGGTGGGGGAACTGGTTCAACCAGGAGCTCTATGGGCTCCCGACTGATCTCCCGTGGGGCCTCGCGATCGAGTGCGCGTACCGAACGGTCGATACGAGCTGCAGCGCGATCGGAGAGAGCGCTCGATTCCATCCACTCTTCCTCTACGAGTCCCTTTCGGGGCTTGCAGGCGCACTGATCCTGCCGGCCCTCGGGGAGCGGCTGAAGGGCCGTGTCGTGCCGGGGCTGATCGGACTATCCGCACTCGCCTGGTACTCCGTCACCCGACTCCTCTTGGAGGGGCTGCGGCTGGAGAACTGGCGGCTCGGCGAGATCCCGACCGCATACGTGGTGATGGGCGGAGTCTTTGCTGCGACGCTGCTGACCGCAGCGCTTCGCGTTCGTTCCGCAACTCCTCGAAGAGGGACGGAGAAGGCGCGTGCAAGGCGTCCACAGGCGAAGCGGCGGGCGCGGCGCTAGGATTCGGGGGAGCAGGAGAAGCGGAGGGGACATGGCAGGAATTCAACGACGCAAGGTGACCGTCATCGGCGCAGGGAATGTTGGCGCCACCACCGCACAGCGCATCGCCGAATCCGGCCTCGCCGACGTGATCCTCGTCGACATCGTCGAGGGGCTCCCGCAGGGGAAGGGGCTCGACCTCGCAGAGGCGGCCCCCGTGATCGGGCACGACGCCCGAATCGTCGGGACGAACAGCTACGACGACACGAAGGGTTCCGACATCATCGTGGTGACGAGCGGCATCGCCCGCAAGCCGGGGATGAGCCGCGACGACTTGATCAGCACAAATGCCGGGATCGTGCGCGGCGTGGTGACGGAGGCGACCAAGCGCTCGCCCGACGCGATCCTGGTGATCGTGACGAACCCTCTCGATGCGATGTGCCACGTTGCGCTGAAGGCCTCGGGCTTCCCGAAGAAGCGTGTGATCGGCATGGCGGGCACCCTCGACTCGGCGCGCTTCCGCCACTTCATTGCCACGGAGACGGGGGTCAGCGTGGAGGATGTTCGCGCCTTCGTCCTCGGCGGTCACGGCGACACGATGGTCCCGCTCCCGCGCTACTCCTCGGTAGGCGGGATTCCGCTTCCGGAGATGCTGAGCGCAGAACGGGTCGAGGCGATCGTGAAGCGCACGCGCAGCGGTGGTGCCGAGATCGTGGAGTTGCTGAAGACGGGGAGCGCATTCTACGCTCCGGCCGCCGCCACGTTCGAGGTGGTGGAGAGCATCCTGCTCGATCGTCGCCGCCTGATTCCGTGCGCCGCCTACCTCGAGGGCGAGTACGGCGTGCAGGGTCTCTACGTCGGGGTGCCGGTGGTCGTCGGCGCGAGCGGCATCGAGAGGATCGTCGAGATCACATTGACCCCGGAGGAGAGCGCCGCGTTCAAGAAGTCGGCCGATGCGGTGCAGGAACTCGTCGCGCTGCTCTAGTTCCCATCGGGGATCGAGATCAGAGAGAACGATTACCAGCGAGTCCTAGAACCAGCGAGTGGTGACCACCTTCTTCGTGGTGTAGAACTCAACGCCGTCGCGCCCGGTTGCGTGCAGGTCGCCGAAGAAGCTCTTCCTGCGACCGCTGAAGGGGAAGAAGGCCATCGGCGCAGCAACGCCAACGTTGACGCCGAGCATCCCAGAGGTTGCCCGTCGCTTGAACTCGCGCGCCGCCTTCCCCGAGGAGGTGTAGATGGAGCCGGCGTTCCCGTACTCGTTGGTCTCCGCCATGAGGCGCAGCGCCTGGTCGAGATCCTTTGCGTAGAGCACGGAGAGGACGGGGCCGAAGACCTCTTCGCGCGCGAGCGGGGAGTTCTCTTCGATGTTGAGCATCGTCGGGCCGACGAAGTAACCCTTGGCGGGTCCGGTTCCGCGCCCGTCGCGAATCATCGTTGCACCGGCGGCGACCCCTTCGTCTACGAGGCGATGGATGCGCTCGCGTGCCTCGCTGCGGATCACCGGGCCGAGCGAGATCCCTTCGTCGAGCCCAAAGCCCATCTTGATCGTCTCGGCGTGCTCCACGAGCCTGGGCAGGAGTCGCTCGCGCGCCTCGCCAACCACGGTGAGCACAGATCCGGCGAGACAGCGCTGCCCCGCATTGCCAAACGCCGACTCCGCGATGTTCGGCACACTCTGGTCCAAGACCGCGTCGGGCATCGCGATGATGTGGTTCTTTGCGCCGCCGAGTGCCTGCACGCGCTTCCCGTTCTTGGCAGCGGTTTCGTACACGATGCGTGCCACGCGTTCTGAGCCGACAAAGCTCACTGCATCCACGCCAGGGTGACTGATCAGGCCGGTCACGGTCTCAACGGCGCCGTGCACAAGGCTGACAACACCCGTTGGGATTCCCGCCTCCTCGCAGATCTCCACGATGCGCTGCGACGAGAGCGGCGTGCGCTCGGAGGGTTTCAGGATGAACGCGTTCCCGCAGGCGATCGCGAGTGGCAGCATCCACATCGGCACCATGAAGGGGAAGTTGAACGGGGTGATGCCAGCGACCACGCCCACAGGGAAGCGCACCATCTCCGAATCGATGCCGCGCGAGACCTGGTCGAGGTTCTGGCCCATGAGCAGTGTCGGCGCGCCGCACGCGAAGTCGACCACCTCGATGCCACGGCGGACCTCGCCGGCCGCATCGGAGTAGACCTTCCCGTTCTCGGTGGTGACCAGCCTGGTGAGGGCCTCACGGTTGTCCAGCAGCGCCTCACGAAGCTTGAAGATGTAGGTGGCCCGCTCCGGTGGGGGCATCTCGCCCCATTCGTGCGCGGCGGCGCGTGCGCCGGCGACCGCGGCGGCGACGTCGGCGGCGTTGGAGAGTGGCACGTGCGCAAGGATCTGCTCGGTGGCCGGGTTCGGGACGACCAGCGTTTCACCGGACGATGACGCGACCCAGCGACCCGCGATGAAGTTCTTCAGCGTTTCGGGCGCCTTCTGCGCGGCGAGGTGCTCGACGTTCATGGGCATGTCGGCATTCTGCCGCAGGGGTGGCAGACGTGCCGCAGGACGCGGAAGTGTCGCGCGCTGTGCGACAGCGGCGGCTATTCTGTGCCTACGCGGTCGCTAGACCGAGGCAGCGAAGGGGGTCCCATGGCGGCAGTGAACGTTCGCACCGGGATGAGCGGCGCGGAGATCGTGGCCCTCTCCAAGCGCCACACCATGACCGAGTGGTCGCCACAGGCGGCGGCCAACCCCATCCCGATCGAACACGCAAAGGGCTCCTGGTTCTGGACACCAGAGGGCGAGAAGTTCCTCGATTTCAACAGTCAGCTGATGTGCACCAATATCGGCCACGGCGATGAGCGGGTGCTGAAGGCGATCACCGATCAGGCGGCGAAACTCGCGTACGCAAACCCGTTCATGGCAACGGAGCCGCGCGCACGACTCGGCCAGAAGCTGGCCGAGATCTGTCCCGGCGACATCGATGCCTTCTTCTTCACGAACGGCGGCGCCGAGGCGGTAGAGAACGCCTTCCGAATTGCGCGGCTGTTCACCGGACGCCACAAGATCGCCGCGCGCTACCGCTCGTATCACGGCGGAACGTCTGGCGCCCTCACCGCAACCGGCGACCCTCGCCGCTGGTTCACGGAACCGGGCATGCCGGGTGTCTTCCGAATCCCGGACTTCCACGAGTTCGGCGCGGACGCGCCGCGTCCTGCCGCTGAGGTGCTCGCCGAGACAGAGAAGGTCCTGAAGTTCGAAGGGCCGCACACCGTAGCGGCGATCATCGTCGAGAGCGTTGTCGGCACCAACGGCATCCTGATCCCGCCAGATGGATACATGCAGGGGCTGCGCGAGATCTGCGATCGTTACGGCATCCTCCTCATCGCCGACGAGGTGATGGGCGGTTTCGGTCGCACCGGAAAGTGGTTCGCTGTCGATCACTGGGGCGTTGTGCCAGACATGATCACCATGGCGAAGGGGCTGACGAGCGCGTACGTGCAGCTCGGTGCACTCGGGATGCGTCGGCACATTGCGGATCACTTTGCCGAGAAGGTGTTCGGCGCAGGGCTCACGTACAACAGCCACCCGCTCGCCTGCGCCACAGCGCTGGCAACGATCGCCGTCTACGAAGAGGATGGTCTGATCGAGCGCGCGGCACGGAGCGGAGAGACGCTGCGCGCCCACCACCAGCGGATGAAGGAGAAGCACCCCTGCGTCGGTCCGGTTCGGAACATCGGACTCTTCGGCATCATGGAGCTCGTTCGGGATCCGAAGAGCGGCACCCCGATCGCAGGGTTCAACGAGACGGTGCCGGAGATGGTGGCGCTCGGAAAGTTCTTCCGTGCCAACGGGCTCTACACGATCGTGCGCTGGAACGGCTTCTTCACCAACCCGCCGCTCAACATCAGCAACGAGGAGTTGGACTTCGCCTTTGACGTGATCGATCGCGGACTTTCGGAGGTCGACGCCGCGCTCGGACTCGCCTGATGTGCGCCGACCGCTCGGGAGGCACGCGGATCGGCGTAGAGCCCACGGCCCCAGTCCTCGTGCAGGTCGTTCGGGGCGACATCGTCGAGGCGCAGCATCGCGGTGACGTGGTGATCGTGGGGAGCGGCGGCGCTCTTCGCGCCTCGCTCGGTGCGGCCGACCG
>CAINCM010000091.1 GCA_903847005.1 uncultured Chloroflexota bacterium
CGGAATTCATGTCCACCCCAGACTCCTACCTGCTCAAGATCAGGGGAGACTCCATGATCGACGCCCAGATTGCGGACGGCGACTACGTCGTGATCAAGCCGAGCAAGGTGGCGGCCGACGGCGACATCGTCGTGGCTCAGGTCGAAGAGAACGAGGTCACGCTCAAGCAGCTCTTCCGCGAGCAGGGGCGAGTGCGACTCCAGCCGGCGAACAAGGCCTATGCGCCGATGTACTACCCGACCGTCAACGTGCAGGGCGTGCTCGTCGGCGTCCTCCGCCGCGTCCACTAATCCACAGAGCGGCGCGCATGGGCGCCGACTTATCCACAGCCGACGCGGCCGTTGCCCGCTTCGTGGAGAGATTCGCATGAGTTCGTGGAGATCTGGCTGGAGTCGCCCTGGCGAGACTGCGATGATGCGGGGATGAGCAACCAACTCCCCCCGCAATCCAGTGACGCCGAAGAGAGCATCCTCGGCGCGCTCCTGATCGACGGCGAGGTGATGCTCGAGATCGCGGACAGCCTGAAGCCCGGCGACTTCTACAAGCCGGCGAACGCAAAGGTCTACTCCGCAATCCAAAAGCTCTACGAGCAGAGCTTGCCGATCGACATTCTCACCGTGTCGGAAGAACTCGAACGCCGCGGCCAGATCGAGGAGATCGGTGGACGCGCCGCGCTCGCCGATCTCTGCGATCGCACGCCGACCGCCGTGCATGCGAAGCAGTACGCAAAGATCGTCGAACGGAAGTCGATGCTTCGCGGCCTGATCGGCGCCGCCGGAAGGATCGCATCGATCGGATACGAAGACCCGTCCGATATCTCCGAAGCGATCGATCGAGCAGAGTCGGAACTCTTTGCGGTGAGCGAGCGCCGCGCGGTCAGCGGATTCACGCAGGTCGGCAAGCTTGTTGGCGACGCGTATGACCAGCTCGATCGCATGCACCAGAACCGCGGCCAGCTCATGGGCCTTCGCACCGGATTCACCGCGATCGACACGATCACGCAGGGCCTCCAGAACTCCGATTTCATCGTTCTCGCCGCGCGTCCGTCTGTTGGCAAGACCTCGCTTGCGCTGAACATCGCAGAGAACGTTGCGCTCCGCGAGAAGAAATCCGTCGGCGTCTTCTCGCTCGAGATGAGCAAGGAGCAGCTGGTGCTGCGCCTCCTCTCGAGCGTGACCAAGATCAACTCGTTCAATCTCCGCAGCGGTCAGGTGTCCGGCGTGGACTTCGACAAGATCGCCAACGCGCTCGGGACCCTCTCCGACGCAAAGATGTTCATCGACGACACGGTGAACATCTCCGTCATGGAGCTGCGCACGAAGGCCCGCCGCCTCAAGATGGAGCAGGGCCTCGATCTCCTGATCGTGGACTACCTGCAACTGATGCAGCCAGGGCAGCAGAGCCGCGACGGGAACCGTGTGCAAGAGGTCTCGGATATCTCGCGTGGGCTGAAGGCGCTCGCGCGCGAACTTGGGATCCCGGTGGTCGCCCTCAGCCAGCTCTCGCGCCAGACCGAGTCCCGCGAGAAGGGGGAGCCGCGGCTCTCCGATCTCCGCGAGTCGGGTGCGATCGAGCAGGATGCCGACGTCGTGATCTTCCTCTACCGCGAGGCAGAGCGAAGCGACGACGCAGCGGTGACGGGCGAGACGATCAACTTCAATGTGGCGAAGCATCGCAACGGGCCGACGGGGAGCGGCCAGCTCTGGTTCCGCAAGGAGGAGACGCGCTTCGTCAATCTTGTCCGCGAACGCGCGCC
>CAINCM010000092.1 GCA_903847005.1 uncultured Chloroflexota bacterium
AAGGGTTCGCGAAACGTGGTCTGGGGCATCCATTCGCACAACGATGCGGAGCTTGCGGTTGCGAATGCCCTTGCCGCCGTCGATGCAGGCGTGCGGCACGTCCAGGCCACCATCAACGGGTACGGCGAGCGCGCAGGGAACGCCAACATGGTCTCGCTCATGGCGAATCTCGCGCTGAAGAGCGAACACAGGGTGGCGGGAGCGGATCGACTCACCGACCTCTCGACGCTCTCACACGAGGTGGCGGAGATCGCAAACCTCGCGCCAGACGACCACCAGCCATACGTCGGTCGCTCGGCATTCGCCCACAAGGGCGGCGTGCACGGCGCCGCGCAGGTGAAGACCCCCCGCGCCTACCAGCACATCGATCCGGCGCTCGTGGGGAACCGCGGTCGACTCGTCGTCTCGGAGCTCGGCGGGAAGGCGAATGCGGGGAGCCGCGCCGCCGAACTCGGCGTGGAGCTGGCGAACTCGGGCCTCGACCCGAAGGAGCTTTCGGCACTCGTCAAGGAGATGGAGGCGGGCGGCGCGAGCTACGAAGGTGCCGAGGCGTCCTTCGAGTTGCTGGTCGAACGTCGCAAGCCGGGCTACGTTGCGCCGTTCAGGATCGCGGAGTTCACCGTCATCGTGGAGCAGCGCGAGTCGAGCGAACCGCGTGCACAGGCGACGGTGCGCGTCCAGGTTGGCGGCGAGGACCTTCACACCGCATCAGATGGGAGGGGTCCGGTGAACGCGCTCGACCGCGCGCTGCGAAAGGGGCTCGGCGCCTTCTATCCGCAGCTGGACGCCGTGCACCTAGTCGACTACAAGGTGCGCATCCTCGACGGCGCATCTGCCACGGGCGCCAAGACGCGCGTGGTGATCGAGTCCGTTGCGGGCGGTGACGCATGGTCGACCATGGGCGTCGGCGAAAACATCATCTCGGCCTCCGCGCTCGCGCTCGCCGATTCGCTGGAGTACGCACTGCTGAAGGGCGACGCCGCAGTCGCCCGTCGCTCCGAGCGCCACGTGCCCGGCTCGCGATGATGGCAGAGCAGGGAGCGGTCGCCTATTCCGGCGAGCCCGGCGCATTCGCCGAGGATGCGCTGATCGCCTTCTTCGGCGACTCGGTCATCCGCCTCCCAGTGGGCTCGTTCGGCGAGGTCCGCGACGCACTCTTGGACGGGCGCGCGCAGTTCGGCATTCTTCCCATCGAAAACCTGGTCAACGGCACCGTGCGCGAGACGCTCGACCTGGTCCGCGACGGCGCGCTCGAGATCGTCGGGGAGTCAGTCGTTCCGGTGAGCCTGGTCCTCGCCGCCCTGCCCGGCGTTGCGATCGAAGACGTCACGCGGGTCTACAGCCACTCGCAGGCGCTGGCGCAATCAGAGCCGTTCTTGCGCACGAGAAACTGGCAGCTGCTCAGCACCTACAACACCGCTGGTGCAGGGGCGGCGATTCGCGAGCGCGGCGAGCGCGATGCGGCCGCGGTCCTCTCGCCGCGTGCGGCAACGTTGCACGGCCTCGTCGAGCTCGCGAGCGGTATCGAGCGCGATCCTGGTAATCGCACGCGCTTCTGGGTGATGCGCAGCAACGGCGGCACGGCCGTGCCAGGGTCACGGAACGGTGCCCCTCGAACCACCCTCTTGGTGGGTGTTCGCAACGAGCCTGGCGCGCTGCTCGCCGTCCTGCAGAAGTTTGCG
>CAINCM010000093.1 GCA_903847005.1 uncultured Chloroflexota bacterium
ATCGATCTTCGACTCGCAAACAAGCGCGTCTTCGAAGCGCTTGCGAAGGTGGGTGCGTTGCAGAAGTTCGGCCATCCGGCCCAGATCTTACTGGCGCTTGACGACGTGCTCGCCGCAGGGTCGACCGCGCAGCGCGAGCGAGCGGCGGGGCAGGTGTCGCTCTTCGACTCCGCGCCGGGACTCGCATCTGCCCTCGCGCCGACGCTCCCTCACGCAGTCGAGGCGCCGACGCGCGAGCGACTTCGATGGGAGAGGGAGCTGCTCGGCGTCTACCTCTCCGACCATCCGATGAACTCGCTCGCACCGCTCCTTGCTCCACATGTCACGGCGTTTGTGAGTGACTTCTCGGATGATTCGCCGGCACGCGATGAGCGCGTGACACTCGGAGCGATCCTGACCAACGTGCGAACCCTGGTGACAAAGGCGGGGGCGGCCATGGGAATTCTGACCGTCGAAGATCTCACGGGGAGCATCGAGGTGGTGGCATTCCCAAAGACGTGGGAGGCGACGCGCGACGCGTGGGTGGAGGGGGAGCCGCTCTTGGTGTCGGGGCGACCGGAGTTGCGCGGGGAGACCTGGTCGATCATCTGCGAAGCAGTCCTTCCATGGGAAGAGGCGCAGGGGCTCACGCCGGAGGGGATCGCTGCGGATCTTGCGAAGAACACGGGCGGAACGCGGCGCTTCACCCCTCGCAGCGTTGCCCCGGCCGGCGCGTTGCCTCGGGGACTTGTACCGGAGGAGCGCGAAGGAGAGTTCGCCGACCCCGCCGCGGCCCCGCCAGCGGGCGACGGGAGCGCTGATCCCATCGAGGCACCACCTGGCGCTGCCCTGCATATCCGATTCCGTCCGGGCCAGTCAGTGGAGGAGACCATACGCGCGATGGAGGTGGTCAAGGCGGAGCTTCGCTCTCGTCCGGGAAGCACCAAGGTCGTGGTCCACATCCCTCAGGCCGGAGGAGCGCAGCAGTTGCCGATGGAGATCCGCAGCGGGATTGCGTGGGATCCGAGCTTCCCCGCGGCGATCCGCGGTCGCGTCGGTGCGAGCGCCGTTCGCTTCGACATCCTGGCCGAGGGCGAGTCTCTCCCTGCCGCCTGAGGCACGCGCGCAAGAAACGCGGCAGAATAGGAGCATGGCAATGAAGACCTACGCCTCCGTCCTTCTCCGTCAGTCGGCACCAGAGGGCGTTGATTGGAAGAGCATGTCTCCCCTCGCCCGAGCACTGCTTCTCGCACGTGCCTCCGTGCTCCCGCTCACCGTCGTTGGCTCCGGGCAAGGACTCCTCTACGCATGGTGGAAGGGGACGATCAGCGACACCGGCGCGGGGGTGAGCGGACCGCTCCTTGGGCTTGCCGCCTTCATCGGCGCAAACCTGGCGCACGCAGCAAACAACCTTGCAAACGATTGGCGCGACTATCACGATGGGCTCGACCGACCAGGATACCCTCGGGCGGACTACTCTCCGCACCCGATCGCCTCCGGCGCAATGTCGAGCCGAACGCTCCTGTTGGTCATTGCGATTCTCACCGGTGCCGCTGCGATCCTCGGAGGCTTCACGATGGTGATGCGAAGCGAACCGTTGCTGGGTGTCTTCGCGGTTGCAGGCCTCGTTCTCTCATGGGGTTATACCGACCCGCCACTTCGATTGAAGCGAAGGGGACTCGGCGAACTTTCGGTGCTGCTCGTGTGGGGGCCGTTGATGGGCGGCGGCACCTATCTGGCAGCAACTGGAACGATCGACGCGACGGTGCTCCTCTCCACGCTTCCATGGGGCGCGATCGCCACAGCGGTGCTCTTCGGAAAGCACCTCGACAAGATCGAGGCCGACAGCTCACGCGGGGTCGGCACGTTTGTCGTGCGCATCGGTGAACGTCGTGCCCGAGCAGGCGCGCTGCTGCTGCTGAGTGTCGGCTACATCAGCGTCGCGGCGTTCGGACTTCTCGGGATCTTTCCATGGATCGTTGCACCACTTGCCGGTCTCGCGGCCCTCTCCGCGCTTCCCGCCATGAAGATCGTTGCCGCTCCGCGACCCAGCGCGCCGCCTCCTGGCTACCCGCTCTGGCCGCTCTGGCATGTTGGCGCGGCATTCCTCGCCGGTCGGCCCGCAATGGGAGCCCTCTTTGTCGGCCTGATCCTCGGTACGCTGCTCGGGATCTAGTCGAGCGTTCTCTTACTTCTTCTTTGCCTCAGGTCGCGCAATGCGCGCTGGTGGCGTGCTGCGTGCGGTGATCTTTGCGATCTCGACCTCGATGGCGGCAACTCGTTCCGCTGCCGCACGCCATTCGGTCGATCCGGGCGCAGAGGATGCGCGTTCCGCGCGCGCCTGCGCGTGCTCTCGCATGAGCGTCTCGCGATCTGCTCGTGCCCCGTGCGCCTCTGTCATCGTCCCCCCTGTTGGTGCCGAAGGCGGGACTCGAACCCGCATGATCTCATCGACCGGCCGATTTTAAGTCGGATGCGTCTGCCATTTCGCCACTTCGGCCCCCCTATCGTAGCGGGGCGGCGGCGTTGGTACCGAAGGTGGGAGTCGAACCCACATGACCTTTCGGTCGACCGATTTTGAGTCGGTTGCGTCTGCCATTTCGCCACTTCGGCGCTCCTGAATCCTAGCGTTGCGGCATCATTGGGGCATGGGTGAGTTGGGTCGGGCAGCGCCGCACGAGCCGGAGGAGCGCATTCGCCTTCTCCGCGCCGCACGGACAGGTGACGCGGAGGCCTTCCGGGCTCTCTTCGCCCCGGACCTGGACCTTGCCTGGCGGATGGCACTTCGGATCACGGGCGAGCCCACGAGCGCTGACGATGCCCTGCAAGAAGGGTTGATCTCCGCCTACCGAGCCCTCGATCGGGTCGAGCCCCGCAACTTGCGGGGATGGTTTGTGCGGATCGTCCAGAATGCCGCACGTGACGCGGGACGACGCGAGCGTCGACGCCCCACCGCTCCGATCCAGGAACCTGTGGACGATGAGGGCGGGCGAGGGCGGAGCGCCTCCGTCGAACTGGCTGCTGGTCGAGGGAGCGATCCAGTCAGCATGGCCGAGGGGAGAGAGCTCGCTGCCCGGTTGAAGGCGGCACTCAGCGAGATCCACGAGGAGCGGCGGATCGCCATCTTGCTCTACGACGTGGATGGATACAGCTATGAGGAGATTGCCGAGATCACCGGGAGCTCCCTGGGAACGGTGAAGAGTCGTATCAGTCGCGGCCGCGAGGATCTGAGGGGCCTGCTCGCCGACCTGCGGCCGGGAACCCGACGCGGTGACCGCTCGTTAGGGGATGGAGATGAGTGATCTGCCTCGCGCCACGCCGCCCAACTCCACCTCGGCTCCCCCCAGCGAGGCTGGAGATCTGTCCGCGTATCGAATCGCGGAGCCGACTCGCCAGGTCGATCCTTTCCGGAATGCGGTTTTCCAGCACGCGATCGCACACGAGTCGAACCTCCGCGCCGCACGAGAACGTGGCGGAGCGCGTGCGTGGCTGGCGGGTTGGCTTAGGGTCGCACCGCGACCGGCGCTTGCCGGCGCGGCACTCTCTCTCGCGCTCCTCGTCACGGGCCTTCCGCTCGGATCACTGCAGCCGACAGCGGAGCCGATCATGCGAAGCGACCCTGCAGCCGCGATGAGCGGAGTCCCAGAGGGAGAGTCTGCCGATGCGCTCCCAGCGCAGGAGAGCGTTGCGACAGATCTCGCGGGGGTCGATGCTGGCACGCCGTGGCTCTTCGTCGCGGGTGCCATCGG
>CAINCM010000094.1 GCA_903847005.1 uncultured Chloroflexota bacterium
GGTCACCCACCCGAAGCGTTGGATTCGGCGGTGCCTCAACGGCAATGCGAACCCCAGAAACCTCGAGCACGATCCGCTGAGCACCTCGGAGAGGCGCGAGCAGTGCTCGTACCTCACCCTCAACCGCAACGTGATCTGCTGCAAGGCCCGCAACATCAACGGGAGGAATCGGGAGTCCACACAAGGTGATTCGCGCTGCAACGAGGAGCGCACCGAGTGTCGCTGCGCGCGACCGTTGCGACGATTGGCCGGAGAGGAGGAGCAGAAGCGCAAGGAGGCCGAGACAGAGGAGCGCCGCGAGAAGCCGAAGCGTCTGCGTTGTCAGTGGTAGCGCAAAGAGGTGCGCCACGGCGAGTGCCGCGAGGGCGGCCGCACCACTCTGCCCAGCGAGACGCGGCGTTCGGACGCCCGCGGGGCTGCTCAAGGAGTGACGAGTGCGCGGATCTCCCCCAGAACTCGTTCGCTGATCAAACCACGTGCCCGTAGATCATCCACGATAATGAAACGAGACTCCGCCCGCGAGGCAATGATCTTCGCGGCGGTTGCTGGGCCGATGCCAGGAAGGGTGTCGAGCTCCTCAGCAGTCGCCTTGTTCAGATCGATCTTCCCCCCTGTCGCACCAGTCTCCGCGCCCCCACCCGTCGCCGCTGCTGCGATCTCCCCTGCCGAAGAGTAGAGCGGTCCGCACTCGACCCCAGTCAAGCCGAGGAGGAGTCGATCATCGCGAGTCGGGATGCGGATGGCACTGCCGTCTTCAAGGGGGGCGGCAAGGTTGAGGCAGAGCTCCACTCGCAGCGGATCGACACGCTCACCCCAGCCACCCGCCGCACTGATCCCATCGATCAGTCGCGAATTGTCAGGTAGTTCAAGCACGCCAGGTTGTGCGACACCCCCGCTGATCTCGACGCGAATCCGGCTTGCGAGATTTGCAGCTGGCGCGTCATTCACCTCCAGGGGTGCCGTTGCGATCGGAAACTCTTCAGGCTGACTCGTGATGGTCAGCGCGATGAAGATGAGCAACACAGTGCAGAGCGCTGCAGCTGCAACGACTCGTGGTGCGATGAAGTGGGCTCCAACCTGCATCCGCCGATGGTTGCGCGGCAGACGTATTGCCAGCGTACGAGTGCTAGATCTTCTCCAGCTGTGGCTTCACCTCTTCGGCGAAGCGGATGAGGGACTCCTCGTCGTGCGGGGTGGAGAAGCCGGCGATGAGGTGCTTGTAGCCGAGCTTCACGTACGGGGCGAGGCGCTCCACGATCTGGTCGACGCTGCCGACCGGCTGGTTCTCCCAGAGCGGCGAGATGCCGTTCTTGGCGAACTGTGCCTCGTAGATCTTCTGCGCGTCGGCGGGGTTGTTGCGGATCACCACGTTGCCGATGCCGACGGTGCGTTCGATCTCGTCTGGGTTGCGGCCGACGGCGGCGCAGTGCTTCAGCAGCACCTCTTCCTTGTGCGCAACCTGTTCTGGCGTGCCACCGACGTTGTTTCCGTCCCCGTACTTGGCGACAAGTTTCAGCGTCACCTGTTCGCCGCCGCCGCCGATGAAGATCGGCAGGTGCTTCTGCACCGGCGCGGGAAGGTTGCGGACCGTCTTCGACTTGTAGCGGGGGCCCGTTGCCGTCGGTTCGGTGCCGTCGAGCATGCCGCGCATGATCGGCAGCGCCTCACCCAACCAGCGGAGTCGCTCGGGGAAGCCGTCGCCGAAGTTCAGGCCGAA
>CAINCM010000095.1 GCA_903847005.1 uncultured Chloroflexota bacterium
GCTCGGCTGGGTCAGGGAGGAAGGGGGGATCGCGTCGGGCGTCCTCGAATCGCTCGGCGTCAGCCTCGACAAGGTGCGCCATGAGGTGGTGCGCGTCCTCAGCCAGTCGTCCGCCCCGGCATCGCCGCAGGCCGAGCGCCGCAGCGGAGGCTCCAAGACGCCGACCCTCGATGCGCTCGGGATCGATCTCACCGAGGCGGCGCGCGCCGGTCGGCTCGATCCGGTGATCGGACGCGAACGTGAGATCGAGCGGGTCATCCAGATCCTTGCTCGTCGCACCAAGAACAATCCCGCCCTCATCGGCGAGCCCGGCGTCGGAAAGACCGCCATCGCGGAGGGGCTTGCGCAGCGAATCGTCAAGGGTGATGTCCCAGCACCGCTCCTCGACAAGCGCGTGGTCACCCTCGACATGGGCTCCCTCGTGGCGGGGACGAAGTATCGCGGTGAGTTCGAAGAGCGACTCAAGAAGGTGCTCGAGGAGCTGCGTGCCTCGCGGGACGCGATCCTCTTCGTCGACGAGCTGCACACGTTGGTTGGCGCAGGAGCGGCCGAGGGCGCGATCGATGCTGCCAACATCTTGAAGCCGCCGCTCGCGCGCGGTGAGATCCAGTGCATCGGTGCCACCACGCTCGACGAGTATCGCAAGCATGTGGAGAAGGATCCGGCGCTGGAGCGACGCTTCGCGCAGGTGATCGTTGCAGAGCCCACCCAAGAGGAGACGTTCGAGATCCTCAAAGGGCTGCGACCACGATATGAAGCGCACCACAAGGTGCGCATCACCGATGAGGCGCTGCTCGCTGCCGTCGACCTCTCGATTCGCTACATCAACGATCGCCAGCTTCCGGACAAGGCGATCGACGTCATCGACGAGGCGTCGAGCCGCGTCATGCTCCGCCACGCATCGCCACCACCAGAGCTGCGAGCGGCGCGTCGCGAAGCCGACGACCTCGAGACCGAGCACCAGGCGGCGGTCGCCGCCGGCGCGTTCGACCGCGCGGGCACGTTGCGCAGTCAGCTCGATGGACTGAAGGGACGCATCGAAGCGCTCGATCGCACCTGGCGCGCAAGCCTGACGGGGGCGATCGCCCCAAGTGCCGGACGCTCTGCATCGTCGGCGTCGACCGCTGCGGCCGAGGCAGCCCCCAGCGCCGCAGACGTCACGGCGCCCAGCGTGATCGCGCTGCCAGCTCCCGGGGTCCCCAGCCCGGCGGTTCAAGCACCGATCATCGACGCGGCGTCGCGCGCCGGCTCACCGGTCCCAAGCCCAGCACCTGAAAAGGCGAGCGCGCTCGTTGTGCCGCAGATCGCCAACCGACCTGACGATCGCCCGGAGGTGAGCGACGAAGAAGTCGCCGCCGTGGTGGCGATGTGGACGGGGATCCCGGTGATGAGAATCGCCGAGGCAGAGACGGCACGCCTCCTCAAGATGGAAGAGGCGATCGGGGGCCGCGTGATCGGCCAAGAGCAGGCGATCGGCACGCTGAGCCGCGCGGTTCGGCGTGCGCGCGCGGGCTTGAAGGACCCGAAGCGACCGATCGGGAGCTTCCTCTTCCTCGGGCCGACCGGCGTCGGAAAGACCGAGCTCGCCAAGGCGCTCGCCGAGTTCATGTTCGGCACGGAGGATGCCCTGATCAAGATCGACATGAGCGAGTTCATGGAACGACACAACACCAGTCGACTCGTCGGAGCCCCTCCAGGCTATGTCGGCTTCGATGACGGAGGCCAGCTCACCGAAGCGATCCGACGTCGACCGTATGCGGTTGTGCTGCTCGACGAGATCGAGAAGGCGCACAACGAGGTCTTCAACATCCTGTTGCAGATCCTCGAGGATGGCCAGCTGACCGACGCGAAGGGACGGCGCGTGGACTTCCGCAACGTGATCTTGATCATGACTTCCAACCTTGGAGCGCGACAGATCCAGACGCCGTCCTCGCTCGGCTTCCGCGCACGCGGGGAGGGTGCGGATGCCCGCGCAGAAGAGGAGTACGGTCTGATCAGCGCAAAGGTGGACGAAGAGCTGAAGAAGGCCTTCCGCCCCGAATTCTTGAACCGAGTGGATGCGAGCATCGTCTTCCGGCCGCTCAGTCAAGAGGAGATGCGTCGCATCGTGGACCTCCTGGTGAAGCGCATCATCGGTCAGCTGCGCGAGCAGGGGCACGAGCTCAGCATCACGGACGCTGCAAAGGATCACCTCATCAAAGTCGGCTACGACGCGACCTACGGTGCTCGTCCGCTTCGCCGCGCCGTCCAGTCGCTCGTGGAAGATCCGCTCGCAGAACGACTCCTGCTCGGCGCCGATCCGGTGAACGCCGCCTATGTGGTGGATGTCGTCGACGGCGCGCTCGCCGTGATGATCCGCGAAGAGGGCGGTGGCGCATCTGCCGCCCTGCCGGCTGAGCCAGTCGGCGCCGCAGACTGATTCGGGGCGGAGCCCCGATGGCGAAGAGCAAGAGCGTCTGGCTCTGTCAACGCTGCGCCTTCGAAGCGCCGGCATTTGAGAACCCCTGTCGCAACTGCAACGAGTGGAACTCGCTGGTCGAAACCGTCAGAGAGCGACCGAGCGCGAGCACGCGCGCGCGGGCAACGAACAGCTCGCGTGGCGGCGGACCCTCCCGACCGCAGGCGCTACGACTCGCCGGTGCCGATCGCGCACCGCGACTGCCGCTCGGCGTTCCAGAGCTCGACCGTGTGCTCGGGGGCGGTGCCGTTCCCGGCTCGCTCGTGCTTCTCGGCGGCGAGCCAGGGATCGGAAAGAGCACCCTCCTCCTCCAGGCAGCGGCGGGGATTGCGGCCGCCGGCGGGCGCGTCCTCTACGCGTCGGGCGAAGAGTCTTCGGCCCAGATCGCAGATCGCGCCGCGCGACTCGGCCTGATGGAGGGGCCGGCAGCGGATGGGGTGGAGCTGCTTGCCGAGAGCGAGGTCGGCGCGATCGGCGAGGCGCTCCTCGCTGCAAGCCCCACCTTGCTGATCGTCGATTCCATACAGACGGCAACGCTCGGCGGCCTTGAGGGGCCGGCTGGGAGCGTGGGGCAGGTGCGCGGTGCCGCCGATTGGCTCGCCGGGGTCGCACGCGCGACGAACTGCGCGGTGATCCTTGTCGGCCATGTGACCAAAGAGGGGAGCATCGCCGGCCCAAAGACCCTCGAGCATCTGGTCGACGCCGTGGTGATGCTCGACGGCGACCGCCACGGCACGCTGCGCACACTTCGTGCGGCGAAGAATCGCTTCGGATCTACCGATGAGCTCGGTCTGCTGGAGATGGGAGAGCGGGGCCTCAGCGGCATCGACGATCCGGGCCGCGCCTTCATCGACGATCGGGAGGCGCGAGCGCCGGGGGCGGTGGTCGCTCCGCTGCTCGAGGGGAGTCGTCCGATGTTGGTCGAGGTGCAGGCACTCGTCGCAGGTGCCGCATTCGGCGCACCGCGTAGCACCGGACGCGGGTTGGATTCCGCGCGCCTCGCGCTCCTCGCCGCCGTGCTCGGTCGACGCGCGGGGATCGCCGTTGGCGACCGCGACATCTACGCCAACCTCGTGGGCGGCATCGTCCTCGATGAGCCGGCACTCGATCTTCCCCTCGCGCTCGCGCTCGCGTCGTCGCAGAGCGATCGACCCATCAGTCGGGAGACCGTGGCGGTCGGCGAGGTCGGGCTTCTCGGTGAGCTGCGACCGGTCGCTGGACTGGGACGAAGGCTACGCGAGGCGGCGCGTCACGGGTTCACGCGCGCAATCGTCCCCGCACCTCGCCGCGGCGTCGCCCACGAGCCCGCCCCGGATGGACTGAAGGTGATCGCGGTCTCTACGCTCCGTGAAGCGATCAGCGAGGCGCTCGATGCTCGTTGATGTGGTCCTGGTCGCCGCAGGGTCAGGCAGGCGCATGGGTGGCACCGACAAGTCGCTGATCAGCGCTGCGGGTCTTCCGGTGCTCCGTTGGTCGGTGGATGCGCTGCAGGCGCACCCATCGGTTCGCCGCGTGGTGCTGGTGGCCGCTCCAGATCGGGTGGTCGCATACGGTTCGCTCGGCTGGCTCCCCGCCAAGGTCACGCAGATCGCCCCGGGCGGAGACACGCGCACCGCATCCGTCCTCGCGGGTCTCACCGCGCTGCACGAAGCACCTGGCGAGCGTGCGGCGATCGTTGCGGTCCACGACGCCGCGCGACCCGGTCTCACCGGCGAACTTCTCGATCGACTCATCTCCGCGTGCGGGAGCGACGCATCAGCGCCCGCACTCCCACTGAGCGACAGCATCACGCAGGTCCAAGGCGACGGGCCCTCTCGCGTGAGCGCCGGATCCGTGCCTCGCGAAAGCGTTGCGGCGGTGCAGACGCCGCAGTGCTTCGCCGGCCAGCACCTTGATCGAGTCATCAGCGAGATGCGTGCACGCTTGAAGGCTGCAGATGTGCCAACCGATGAGACGAGCCTGTTGGAGCGCATCGGCATCCCGGTGCACCTTGTCGACGGTGATCCGCGACTTCGCAAGCTAACGGACCCCACCGATCTCCCGGCGATTGAGGCGCTACTCGCGCCGACCGCGAGCGGCATCGGCCACCGCCTCGCCGTGGTGGCGAAAGCGCTCGGAGCGCACGCGAGCCTCTCCCGCCTGCGCGCGGGGTTCGGCGACGATGTGCACCCGGTCGGCTCCGCCGGAGAGTTGAGACTCGGCGGGCTCCGGTTCCCTGGAAGCCCCGCGCTCATAGGTCATTCAGATGGCGACGTGGTGCTCCACGCAACGGCCGACGCACTGCTCGGCGCAGCGAACCTGGGGGACCTCGGACGCCTCTTTCCAGCAACAGATGCAACGCCACGTGGCGCGGATAGCGCCGAGCTTCTACGTGAGGTCGTGCAGCGCACGACCGCGGCCGGTCTCGTCCCGCACTGGCTTGAGCTCACGATCACCGCGCGCAGTCCGCGACTCGCCGACAGGCTCCCCGAAATGGGGGACCAGGTCGCAGCACTGATCGGACTTCCGGCCAGCGCGGTGAGCGTGAAGGCCTCCACAGGTAATCTGGTCGGCGATGAGGGGGCGGGACGAGCGGTGCGTTGCACCGCCCTCCTGCTCGCCGAGCAGCGAGGTGCGTAGGTGACCAACGGGGAGGGCGTGCTGCGACTTCGTGACACCCTCTCTGGCGCCACGCGTCCGTTCGAGCCGATCGACCCAGCACAGATCGGCATCTACTCGTGTGGTCCCACCATCTACGGGCCCGCGCACATCGGCAACTTCCGAAGCTTCCTCTTCGCCGATCTTCTCGTGCGGTGGTTGCGCGCAAGCGGTCGAACGGTTCGTTGGGTGGTCAATCTCACGGACATCGATGACAAGATCATCCGCGCTGCCGCGAACGAGGGGGTCGAGATCCGAGTCCTGACCGATCGCTGGGAGCGCGTCTTCAGGTCCGACATGCAGGCGCTCCGGATGACCGAGCCGGATGTGATGCCGCGTGCGACCGAGCACATCCCGGAGCAGATTGCGATCGTGGAACGCCTGCTCGAAAA
>CAINCM010000096.1 GCA_903847005.1 uncultured Chloroflexota bacterium
TGACTGGTCGATCGAAGCGGCAACACAGGCGCTTGTGGAGTTGCGCCCGTTGATCGCGCTCCTTCGCGAACAGCGTGCCTCCCTCGAGTCGTTGAAAGGTGAGCTGCTCGTCCTTCGTCGGCTCGAACGCGCTGGCGCGCGGCCGGGCGGAAGCGACCAGAGCGACCTTCAGGCGGTCGACGCCGACCCCTCCGCCCAGAGTGCCTTGGTGACCAGTTCGTTGGTGGAGGTGCGCATCCGCGCCCTCGTAGATCAGATGCAGGCGAGCGTCGATCGCCTTGCGGGGCGCGGAGTGGAGCTTCGCGATATCGAACGTGGCCTCGTCGACTTCCCCGCCACGGCGTTCGGACGGCCCTTCCATCTCTGCTGGGAAGAGTCGGACGGCGAGTCGGTGGGATTCGCGCACGGGCTCGGCGAGGGCTTCGGCTCACGCCTCCCGATCGGGGAGTTCCTCCGTCGCCACGCGCACAGCGAGCGAGGCATTTGACGCAACTCGCGAGACTGCCGATACTCCGCGGGCGGGGTGGAGCAGTGGCAGCTCGTCGGGCTCATAACCCGAAGGTCGGTGGTTCGAATCCATCCCCCGCAACCAACCCCTACTCCCCGGATACGAACGCGTCGATCTCCTCCAGCGTGGCGAACGGCCCCACGCGGTAGTCGAGAACCTTTCCCGACGCGTCGAGCAGCAGGGTGAGCGGCGCCGCATTCACCGGCACCTGCGCCGCAATGCTGCCATCTTCGTCGAGCAGCGTGGGCCAGGTTGCCCCGAGTTCTGCGGCGGCGGCGGCTCCGGGCGCAGCGGCATCCTTGTAGAGAACGCCGACGAGGACTCCGAGACCATCGCTCTGCGCCTCGTATGCGGCGAAGAGCGGAATCTCTTCTCGGCACGGGACGCACCAGCTCCCCCAGAAGTTGAGCAGGATGCGCTGATCGCCTTGCGCGAAGTCACCGATGCTGCGGGTCACACTCTCGTCAGAGAGGACCGCCTCGTTCTCCAGGGTGATGGTTCGGCCGATCAGTTCGCCCGATGACTGGCAGGCTGCAAGCGGGAGCGCGACGATCAGCGCGAGCGCAAGGACTCGATCCCTCACTTCACCACGACGTCGCCGACCATGTTCGGATGGACCGTGCAGACGAACGAGTAGCTTCCCGCCGGGAACGCGGGGATGTCGTAGAGGCGAGTCTCGTCTCCGTTGAAGATCTCGCCCTGCCAGAGTTCGGGGCCGACCGCATCGGCGCTCCCTTCATGGATGGCGATGTTGTGCGGGATGCCGACGTCCATGTTGTGGAAGCGGAGCTGGCTCGCCGTGTCTGCCGGGAGTTCGAACGAGCTCTGCTCGAACTTGACCCCCATTGCGGTGATCAGCGTGATGCCGTCATCCGGGCCCGCCGACGGAGCGCCGCTCTCCGATGGCGCGCCGCTCTCGGTAGGCGCACCGCTCGGCCCTGGTGTCGCGCCGCCCTCTTCGGCCGGCGCGGCGAAGACTCCCATCTGCGCGCCGCCGACGACGACGAAGAGGAGCGAGAAGAGGAGCAGGCTGATGCGTGGCGCAGCCTTCGGCGTTGGGTTGACCAGGTGCCCGGTGCGATCGGCCTCCGTGACGGCGCGGTACTCGCGCCCTGCATCGAGCAGCCACCCGATGAGCGCAAACGCGGTCATCAGCGCGCCAAGGAGGAGGAAGGGGAGTCCGATCGCTGCGCCGAAGAGGAGGACACCCGTGGCGAGACTGACGAGGAAGGGGAGAAGCGACGGAGGCGGAAGGTGGACGCCGTCTGGCGGAGAGGCGACGGCCGCGCGGCTCTGCGCAGCGATTGCGAGCGTGTCATGGCCCTTCGCGCCGATCGCGTCGTATTCGCGCACCGCTTCGCGGCCCCATGCGACGAGGGCGAGCACCATGGCAGCTGCGGAAACCGCGAGCGCAACGCCGCCGAGTGCGACGGAGAAGAAGAGCGCGGCCGAAGCCACGGAGATGAGGAGTGGTGCAAGGCTCGGTCCCGGGAGGTGGATGCCGGCGGGGGCAGACGCGGCTGGAAGAGGCGGCATGCCGATCCTTCGTGGCCCGGCGCGACGGAAGCGAAGGAAGACCCATCCGTAGAATCCGGCAACGGCCAGCAGCACGATGATCGGGAGGAGCTGAATCAACGCCCCCCAATCAGGGGCGACAAACGGCCCGAGCAGCGAGACGATCCACTCGAGGATCGAGCGGAGCGCGTCCACGGCGCCGACCTACGCTTCGGAGTTCATGGCGTGGACGAGCACCGCGGTCATGGTGCTCATTGCCACACCGAGGGCGACGAGCATGAATGCACCTCCGGAATCTCCGGAGACCACGAGGTAGACGCTGCCGATCACGACGAAGATGAGGCCGAACGCGAGGGCGTACTTCATGCGCTCATTGTAGCCGCCACCGCAAAACCTGCGCGTGCCCGAAGATAGGGGAATGAGCGTCTGCAGCCTTCTCTCCGCGCACGGCGTTCCCGCGCACGGCCCCCTCCCACCGGAGCCGAGCCTCGCCGCGGTTGCCTACTGGTACTCCCCGCCGATCATCAGCCTGCTGGTCCTGGCGGGCCTTGCGCTCTGGTTCGTTGCGGTGCGCCGCGTTCGGACGCGGCATCCGGGGAACCCGGTCCCGCGGTCGCGAAGCGTTGCGATCCTCGGCGCGGCGGCCTTCGTGCTGGTTGCGTTGCAGTCGGTTGTCGAGCGCTATGACACCACGCTCTTCAGCGTGCACATGGTGCAGCACCTGATCCTGCTCTTCCCGGTGCCGATCCTCATTCTTCGTGCCGCTCCCGTCACGCTGATCCTTCGTCTCGCCTCGCCACGCTGGCGTGCGCGAGTCCTTGCAATTCTCTCCAGTCGCCTGGTCGGCGTGATCACACATCCGATCGTCACGTGGCTGCTGCTCGCCTTCGTGATGTGGGCGACGCACCTTTCGCCCCTCTTCGACGCGGCATTAGACGATCCGCTCCTGCACCACCTCGAACACACGCTCTACCTCGTCAGCGCTCTCCTCTTCTGGGCGCCGGTCTTCTCTCTCGACCCGGTGCGGCATCGCCTCTCTCGACCCGCTGCGCTCTTCTATCTGATCACGCAGATGCCGCAGAACAGCTTCCTCGGGGTCGCGATCATGTGGGCGCCGGGTGTGCTCTATCCGCACTACGCATCGCTTCCGCGCACCTGGGGGCCAACGCCGCTCGAAGATCAGCAGCTCGCGGGTGCGATCATGTGGCTGGTTGGTGACGCGCTCTTCCTGGCGGCAGTCTTCGTCGTGCTCGCCGCCTGGATGCGCGCCGAGGAGCGACCCGCCTCGCGCTACAATGCGGAGCAGTTGGCACAGGAGCTCGCTGAGATTCGGCGACGCGAAGCGGTGCTTGCCGAAAGACAGAAGGGAGAACGAGCGTGAGTGCTGCGATTGATCCGGTCTGTGGCATGGAGGTGCAGGTTTCGCCAGACGCCCTCACCACGATGATTCTCCTCAGCGATCTTCCGAACGCTGCGCAGCCAGGGCGGCATCGCGGCGTGTCGGAGGGGGGCGGCGAGCGCTTCTACTTCTGCGGAAGGGGCTGCCTCCTGGACTTCCAAGACGAGCCGGCGCGCTTCCTCGACGCGGGCTTTCAGCCGTCTGGCATGTGAAGTGGTACCTTCGGGCGCATAGGTTGGTCGTCTAGAACGGCCCGTTGAGGAGGAGAGCGGAACGATGGCGTATGTGATTGCGGAACCATGTGTCGATGTCCTTGATCGGTCGTGTGTCTCGGTCTGCCCGGTCGACTGCATCCACTTCGAAGAGGGGACGGACCGCAAGCTGTTCATCGATCCGGACGAGTGCATCGACTGCGGCGCATGTGAGCCTGAGTGCCCGGTGAACTCCATCTTCCCTGCCGAATCGGTCCCAGCGCAGTGGGCACCGTACATCCAGATCGACGCCAACTGGTACAAGGACAAGGCGGCGGCACGGGCGGCGGTCGACGCAGCGAAGCCGCGCTGAGGCGGTCGCGCTGAGCGCGGTCACGCCATTCTCCTGCTCGTGGTGCGGGAGCCCCGTTGCGCCGCGAAGCGAAGACTCACTCGAGCGATGGACACTCCTCTGCGCCACCTGCCTTGAGCGCGCGCCGAATCAGCCGTATCTGAGAGCGAAGCTCAAAGAGGGGATGCGCCGACGCGCGGACGGCGAAGCGCCGCCCTCGGGCATACCGCTTCCACGCGCTGTCGCTCGTCCTGCCGGCGTCTCGGCGCCACCACGGAGTGGCGATCCGTCTGGCGAGGTCCCGGCGAGACTCGGCCTGCTGCCGCCACCGGAGGAGCCGGACGCGCTCGAA
>CAINCM010000097.1 GCA_903847005.1 uncultured Chloroflexota bacterium
ACTTCACGCTCTTCAGCATCCCCACCTTCCGCTACGGCAACATCGCGGGCACGATCGTCTCGCTCGGCGAGTTCGGCATCCTCTTTGCGCTGCCGCTCTTCCTCGCCGCCGTGCAGCAGTACAGCGCCTTCGAGACCGGCCTCTGCTTCGTTCCGCTCGCACTCGGATCGTTCATCGCCGCACCGATGGCGCCGTCGCTCACAAAGCGCTACGGCGCGCGCCGCGTCGTGACGCTCGGCATGGCGCTCGAAGCGATCGGCATCTTCGCCATTGTGGCGCTGATCTCGCCGTCCACGACAGGGATCGAACTGCTCGCACCATTCCTCGTCTACGGCGTCGGCGTCGGGTTCGCCACGGCACAGCTCGCCAACGTCACGCTCGCCGACGTCGACATTCCGCGCGCCGGCATCGCCTCCGGTACCAACTCAACCACGCGGCAGATCGGCTCGGCCCTCGGCATCGCGATCATCGGCACCACGCTCTTCACGCTGATCGGCGAGCAGTCGCGCAGCGCGCTGCAGGCGCTCCCGGAGCTGGCGGCCGCTCCGCCTTCGGTGATCGACGGGATCGTCGGCGCCATGAAGGCCTCCGCGGGCCAGGCGCTTCCGCTGATCGGCAACGATCCGATGCTCGCCGGCAACCCGGCGCTCGCGGCGTCCATCACCGATGCACTGGCGCAGGCGTTCGCCGACGCCGCACGCGGCGCGGGCATCGTGGCGCTGGTCTTCGTCCTCTTTGGTCTCGCCGCGAGCCTTGCGCTCCCCAAGGAGAAGGGCGCTCGCTAGTCACCGGGCGGGGATAGGACACGGCGTCATGAGGGTGAAACTCCCCGTGCGAACGCTACGATGTCGCCGATGAGGACAAACGCAAGTCGCAGCCGTGCCTTCCAACTCCTTCTCCTGACCGTTGCGTGCATGTCGCTGGCAGCAACCGTTTCGGCACGGGTTCCCGACGTGGTACCCGCGAACGAGTTTGTGATCGACAGTCCGACGCCGACACCGAAAGACGAAAAGTCTCCTGTTCCCACCGACGAAAAGTCTCCTGTTCCCACCGACGACATCACGCCGACACCAACGCCGACCCCAGAGTCCACGCGGCCGTCGGCGACGCCAACTTCGGAGGCGCCCGTCATCTCGCCCGAACCAACCACCCTTGCAACCGAGTCGCCCACCGCCAAGCCCAGCCCGACACCGACTCCCACTGCCACAGAGACTCCGACTGAGTCGCCGGACCCCTCGACTTCGCCGACAGCATCGGTGGTCGTCGATCCCACGTCTGATGCGTCTGCACACGCTCCACAGGTCGAGGTGTTCGGAGCACCAGGCGACTCTCGGCCGCACTTCACGGTGGAGTTGAAGGCGCTCATCGGACAGCCGCTCGACGCCGCGCATGTGATTGTGGATGCAGCAGGATTGGCAGCAGGCAGCGTCATCGTGATGGAGATGCGCAGCGATCCGATCGACCTCGGTTCGGCGGTCGTTGGACTCGACGGCGGAGTGAGTCTGCTGGTCGAGCTCCCAGATGCCGTGCCTGCGGGTGTCCACGCGATCTATATCCGCGGCACGTCCGATCCGAGCGGCCCGCTTCCTGCCGCCGTCGAACGAGTGGTCACCATCGCGGTCGACGAGAATGGCATCGTGATCGGCGCGATGCAGGATCTTCGCGAGGTCCCTGCCCTTGGAAGCGAACCGCAGGCTCCGCCGGCTCCCGTTGCCGGCAGGGGAGAGACGACGATCATCCGCCAGCAGAGCGGAACACTCGTGTACATCGACGAGCGGGTATCGACCAGTGCCACTGCGGCCTCGCTGCGAGCGGCGGCTGATGTCTTGACGACGCCGGCAACCTACAGCGGCGGCGCGGTCACGATTCTCATCGTTGCGCTGCTCGGCATCGCCTTGGAGTTTCCTTTCAACCTCATCCAAGAGCGCGCCAAGCGCGCGTATGGCGATCTTCTTTCGAGAATCCGCCGGTCGAGCTCCGATCCTGCGGCACCGCGCATCTTCGGGATCCGCGCCGACGTCTTCCTGTTCCTTGCCGCCGGCCAGGTTCTGGCGCAGTTGAATGCGCCGATCGAGGCGATCCCCCCACTTGGTCAGGTTGCGCAATCGGCGACGTTCGG